>JAKAPV010000072.1 GCA_021806845.1 Bacillota bacterium
TTTGCCTCGGGCTTCCTTCAGATCCCGCCTCGCGGCGGACACCCTTGCCTCTGGCTAACGGGCTCGTGCTGCCTCGCCCGTAGCGGACTTTCACCGCCGAGTCGTCGCCCATGCCGGGCGTACACGCACCGAAGGCACCCGCGCAGGGTGCCTTCTTTCTGTTGCTCGACCTCTGCCCGGACTTAGTTCGAGTGCCGGATCAGGAGGCGGGTGCCCTCTGCCGCAGGCTGCACGCGGATCTCGTGGCCGCGCGCTTCGAGTTCGGGGTAGAGGAAGAGCGGCTCGCGATCGTTGAACGCCTCGAGCACCTCCCCCGCCGCCATCTCCTCGAGCGCGGAGAGGATGCGCATCATGGGTTCCGGGGGCGTGAGCCCGCGATTATCGAGAGACCGCGCGGGGGCCGGCCAGTTCTCCTGCGCCGCGGCCGGCTGCGTCTTCGGCCGCGGCGCCTTTGCGCGGCGCCCGAAGAGGCCCCGCCGCTCCGAAGGCTGGAACAGGATCTCCCAGTCGCCGGTCTCGAGCCGGTGCGCGTCATGGCTGTACCCCTTCACCCCGAGCACGTGGTAGAGGGGTATCGGCTCGAACGTCGTGCGCAAGATCAGCGACTGGCCACGCCCAAGGCCGCGCACGGCCTCCATGATCCGCTGCAGCGGCTCGCGCCCCTGCCGCAGGTCGTCACGCACATCAAGCAGCTGCGGTTCCATTGCATCTCCTCCAGTTCATGCGGTTTCCTGGCCGGTGTGGCCCTGTGGTGCCGCGCCGCGGCGCACAAGCCACAGCTCGCGCGCGATCCCAGCCGTCGCGACGCAGGTGATGGCCGTGGCCGCGCGCACGAGCCAGCCGAGATCTCCCGCCATCCCCGCCGTGCCGAGAACCGCCCCGGCGAAGTACAGCCAGAAGAGAGGACGCGCCCGGCGCTCGACCACGAGGTCCTGCACGCGCGGCACCTTTACCTTGCCGAGCGTTTTGCCGTAGCGCTCGAGCCAGGTGAGGAACGGAACGATCTTGTAGAGCTGGCTGAGCGCGAGACCAGAGAGCCAGCCGACGAGCAGGGCATACGCGAGCGCCGGAGCCAGCGCGCCGAGCCGAGAGAAGGCGGCGGCTGAGGCCACGCATGCGGCCGCGATGCCGAGCGCCCACAGTGACACCCGGCCGAAGGCCGAGTTCGCCTCGAGTTCGCGCCGGCGCCGGCGGCGGTAGAGTTCGCGCATGTCGAGGAGGTAGAGTGCGACGCCGGCGAAAAGGGCCGCCCAGCCAAGCGAGCCGATGTCGCTCAGCACCGCGCTCTGCGCGAACATGAGGGAGAACCCCGCGAGCCAGGCGACGCCCATCCCGCTGCTGGTCAGCCAAAACGCCCAGTGGCGGATGCGCCCACGATCCTCCGGGGCGAGCGCGAACATCGCGAGGAGCCGATCCGCGACGCCCATGGCCGTGAGGCCGAACCAGCCGCCGATCCCTCCCAGAAGGTGCAGCGCGAGCCCGCTCGTGAGCAGCGCCATGCCGGCGGTCGCACTGAATACGACCGGTATGGTGAGCGCTGTCGCGAAGCTGAGCCCGAGCAGCACCGTCGCTGTGAGAAAACCGAGACTCGCGGCGACATAGCGCGCCGGGAGCCGCAGCGGGCGCGACGCCGCAAGCGTCGTGCCGAGGTTCCACACAGCGACCAGCACGCCGGCGACGACCAGCGTGCCGCCGATCGGAAGGAGCGGGCCGGGCATCGTCAGGAAGCCGGCGACCAGCAGGACGAAGCCCGCCGTCACGAGCCAGAACGTTGCTCCGCTCGCCGGCTGGCTGCGCAGCCGCTTGGCTCCGATCACCGGAATGAACTGGTGCAGCACGCCGAGCATCAGGAGGCTCAGCCAGCCGATCGTGATCAGGTGCACGGTCACAAGCGTCGTCGGTGCCGCGGTCGGCAAGGCGGGGTACGAAAGCCCTGTCACGACCAGCACCTGCGCGAGCAGGAAGCTCCCCACCGCCACGGCCACGTAGCGCAAGGTCCAGGGGGAGACCTCGACTCCGTTCAACTGCTCCACCTCCAGGACGCGAAAGCGTCAGTCGACGCGGTACGAAAGCCGGTCCACCAGCCAGAAGAGCAAGACGGACGAGAGCGCCAGCGCACCTGCATCCCTGAGCCACTCCGCCGCCGAAGCACCGCCGCCGAGGAGCGCCAGGAGAAGGTGCACCGCATACGTCGAGGGCACGAGCCAGGACACGGCGTCGACCGCCGCGGGCACCCGCTCCGCCGGGATGATGCCTAGGAACAGGACGACCATCATCACGAGGTTGCCGATCAGGCCCGCCAGCTGGTCGTTGCGCGACATGAGGCCGATCGCCGCGCCGATGCCGGAAAGCGCGACGCCCGTGAGCAGCACGGCCGGCAAGAGCGTCCAGCCGACCTGCAGGCCTACGCCGTAGAGGGCGCGTCCCACCGCCAGCACGACGGCCATGCCGGGAATCGCGAAGCAGAGGTAGGCGACCAGAATGGACAGGACCACCGCTGGGCCCGCGACGGGCAGGGTGCGAAAGTAATCGAACGTTCGGGTCGCCTTCATCCAGGCGACCTGCTGGGCGAGCATCGCGATCGAGGTGATCGCGACCGAAAGCACGAGGTTGCCCGTGATCACCTGCAGCGCCATCGCGCGGCTCACCGGACCGGACATGGCGTGCAGCAGCAGCACTATGCCCGTCGGCATCGCCGAGGATACGACCACATACTGCCGCCAGTTGCGGCGCAGCCGCGTCATCTGCATGCGCAGGAGGACCCACGAGCTTTGCAGCGCCGGCGGTGCCGGCTGCGCGCTAGACTGCGCGGTCATCGCCAGCCTCCTCCGGCTGCCCGTGGATGCTCAGGTAGACGTCCTCGAGCGAAGGATGCAGCACCCGCAGGCTCTCGAGCCCGGAGAAGACCGCGGGATCCGCAAGTCGCTGCAGGGCCGCGCCCAGATTGCCGCCAACGCGAACCCGCACCTTGCCGGACGCTGCGTCCCTGACGTCGCCAAGTTCCCTCGCGACCCCGAGCACCGCGGCAGTGGCGCCCGTCAGCTCGAGCGAGACCTGCAGGCGCAGCTGCCGCTTCAGCGCTTCCGGCGTGCCGATCGCCGCGATGCGCCCGCGCGCCATGATCGCGACGCGGTCGACCACCCGCTCCGCCTCCAGCACGTTGTGGGTGACGAGAACGATCGTTGATCCCGCGCGGCGGCGCCTCTCGAGGAGATTCCAGACGCGGCTGCGGATCACGGGGTCGAGTTCGTTCGTCGGCTCGTCGAGGATGAGAACGGGCGGATCCGCCGCGAGCGCCGCGGCGAGACCCGCCAGGCGGTGTTCCCCTCCGGACATGCGGCCGATCACGCGGCGCGCGCGGTCTCCGATACCGAGTTCGTCGAGGAGGGCCTGCGCCGAGCGCTCCGCCTGCTGCGGCGAAAGTCCGCGCAGCATCCCCGTATACGCGACCGCCTCCTTGACCGTCAGGTCAAGGAGGGCCAAAGGACTCTGCGCGAGGAAGCTCACGCTGCGTCTCACAAGCGCGTCATGCGGGCGAATCTGCTTGCCGAAGAGCCGGATGCCGCCCGAACTCGGGCGCGTGAGTCCGACCATCTGTCGGACGAGGGTCGACTTCCCCGCGCCATTCGGTCCAAGAATGCCGAAAATCTCGCCTTGCTGTACGTCGAAGCTGAGGTTGTCTGAAGCGGTTACGCCGCCGGGATACCGCTTTGTCAGCCGATGCACCGAGTAGGCCGCGACCAAGCGGCTCCCTCCTCCCAGCAACCATCCCCGCAAAGAAATCCTGCCTCAGTCGTCAGGAATGTACGGGGATGTGCGTTACCGAGGTGCCGTGATCCGCATCACAGCCGGTGCAGCCGCCTCATTCTGCGCCCGGCTCGTCCGCCAGCAGCAAAGCCCGCAGCACAGTCAGGTGGCTGAGGTCGACCGCGCGCGCCGAGGTCATCAGCGTCAGCGGACCATCTGCCGCGAGGCGGCGCAGCCGGTCCAGCGCCGGCGCATGCGCGTCGTCCCTGAGTTCGGCGCGGTAGCGCCGCGAGAACTCCTCGAACCGCTCGGGGTCGTGGCTGTACCACTTGCGAAGCTCCGTGGTCGGCGCCACTTCCTTGAGCCATTCCTGCCAGTCCGCGCGCTCACGGGAAACGCCGCGCGGCCAGAGGCGATCGACGAGGACGCGCCGCGCGAGAGGATCGCCGCTCTCACCGACGCGGCGCAGCGTGATTTCATGCGCCAAGTGCGCCCACCCCCTCCAAAAGTCTCATGCCGATGGCGAGATCTTGACCTCGCCTACTTCGTAGGCCACGTTGTTGCGCACCGCCTTGCCGATGAAGCAGAGGTCTCGCGCGCGCCGCGCCTCCTCCCCATAGCGTTCCAGCAGCGCCGCATCGCCGCCGACGATCGTCGGCTGCACCAAAATCTGCGCGAAGCGAGCCGCCGCGGGATAATCCTCGACGAAGCCGCTGACATCGACCGCGACCTCCCCGACCGGCAGGCCGCGCCGCTCGAGGACGCGAAAGAGCGTGGCGCTGTAGCATGAACCCACTGCGGCGAGCAGCAGTTCCTCTGGGCTCGAACCCGTGCCCTTGCCGCCCATGGAGGCGGGCGCCGCATAGGCGACGCGCTGGCCGCCCGTCCGCACCGCTCCCTCGCCGTCGCGCCCGCTGCCTGACCACTCCACGTTCACCGAAAACTCAAGCGACATGCTCATCACTCCTTGATCGCAGTGCGAGATGGCCGATATGGACCCCGCAAGTAGCGCCGCCAGCACGATACCTCGGCGGGAGTCCTGCCGCTGTGCAAAGGATCACCCGCGGCAGGGTTGCGCGCCGCAGGCGGGCACGCGGCCTGGCAGCGCTATGCGGCGGGGGGGCCAGCCGCCGGCGCGGCGCCGCGCGCCTCCCTTGCGCGCACCGCCCAGACGAGGATGCAGCCCGAGACGACGGCGACGCCGGAAACGACCGGAAATGCGAGGTGCGCGCCGCCCACCTGGAGGAGCGTCCCGACGATGAGCGGGCCGAGGGCCGCCCCTGCGCTTTTGATGTTGATGGCGCCGAAGGTGCGGCCGCGGACCGCGTCGTCGCTAAGCGACGCCTCATAGGGCGGCATGACGACGTAGACCATCATCTCCCCGGCCGTGAAGACCACCATCGTGCAAAGGAGCGCGAAGGGGCTGCGCAGGAAGGCGATGCCGAGGTATGCGGCCGCGAACAGCGCAAGCCCTGCCGCGAATCCGGCATCCGGCCGGATACCTCCCAGCCAGCGGTTGAGCGGGATCTGCAGGAGGGCGACCATCCCGGTGTTCACGAGGGTCATCAGGGCGTAGAGCATGAGACCGCTCGGGACCGCACCGCGCAGGAAGGCGGGGAAGATCGTCTCGATGACCATGTAGACGCCGAGCTGCATCGACCCGCCCAGCACGTAGAGCCAGAGTCCCCCGTCCTGCGAGATGCGCCGCAGCGCCTCGCGGTTGCCCACCTGCCGCAATTGCCGCCCTGTTTCCGGCACCGCTGCGTACAGCAGGACGACCACCGCCAGCATCGCGCCGGCTGCGCCGAGAAAGACGGCGGCCGGATGCCGCAGCACGAGGAATGCGCCGATGAAGGGCCCGATCGCGGCGCCGACGTTCAGCGCGACCCGCCCGTAGGCGTAGGCTTGCGGGCGCTCCGCAGGCGTCGTGACGTCCGCGATCGCGGCATTCTGGGCAGGGCCCGCGATGGCCCGCACAAGTCCGTTCAGGCCATTGAGAAGCGCATACGCCAAGGCTCCGTGCAGCACGGCGAAGCCGGCCATCACCAGGATGCCGAGCGCGTTCCCGAGCAGCATCGTGCGGCGCCGGCCGAACTGGTCGGCGGCGATGCCCCCGAGGGCGCCCGCGAAGACGCGCACGAGCGGTCCGACCGCCGTCACCAGGCCCGCCACCGCCAGGCCGTCGCCGGCCTGCGTGAGGCGCACGGCGATGAAGGGAAACACCATGTAGCTGGCGACCGCCCCGAAGAACCGGGCGATCGCGAGCACGAACACCGGCCCGCGCGGGCGCAGCCACGTATTCATCGGCCCTGTCCCCGCGGGAGGCTGCATGTCCCGAAGTGCAGCCGGGCGGCTGCTGTCCGGAGATTCCATCGGCCGAGTCCGGCCTTGCAAACATATGCCATGTGTGGGATAGCGTTCGCCGAACTCCCGGTCGCTCCCTGCCCCGCCCGGTGAGAGATGCCGCCCGGGCAACCTCCCTGCGGCTCGCCGTTGCTTTCCAGAACATCTGTTCTATCATTATCGCATGGAGTACATCGCCCAAACCTCGAAGTCCGCCCTGCAGCGCGTGCAGGGCATGCCGTTCGCCTGGAGCCTGAATCCCTACCGTGGCTGCCGCCACGCATGCCTCTACTGCTACGCGCGCATCTACCACTCGTACCTCGGGTTTTCGGATCCTGGCGACTTCGACCGCATCGTGCTGCACAAGGACGACCTTCCAGAGCTATTGCGCGCCGAGTTGCGCGCGCGCCGCACGCCGATCGAGGGCGAAATCGCCATCGGCACGGCGACAGACCCCTATCAGGCGCTCGAGGCGAAGCAGCGCATCACGCGCCGCCTGCTCGAGGTGCTCCTCGCAGCCGGGGGCGCCGTGTCGATCACCACAAAGTCGCCGCTCGTCCTGAGGGACCTCGATCTCCTGCGCCGGTTCGCGCGCTACGGCGGGGTGCGCGTGAACATGACGGTCACGGTGCTCAGGGAGGATCTCTGGCGCCTCCTCGAGCCGATGACCGCACGCCCTCTCTCGCGCGTCGGAGCGCTGCGCAGGCTGGCTAACGCCGGCATTCCGACCGCGCTCTTTCTCGCTCCCGTCGTCCCCTATTTCGGAGAGGACGAAGCGCTGCGGGTCTTGGAAGCAGCCGCAGCGGCGGGCGTCGGACACGCGATGGTGCAGCTCCTGCGCCTCTCTCCGGGCGTGCGGGAATGGCTCATGCCGCGGCTTCGCGCGCATGCGCCCGTCCCGGCGGATCTCCTCTCCCGCCTCTACGAGGGCCGCGACACCGTGCCCGGCGCCGCGCGCGACCAGATCCTCTCGCCCATCCGGGAGGTGCGCCGCCGCTGCGGCATGGACCGGGCATTGCCGGAGCTGCGCATGCGCCGCGACCAGCTTTCGCTGTTCGGCCAAGAGGAGCCGAAAGGAGCATCGGGACTCCACCCCCGCGATTGACTTCCCCTCTCGCGGCAGGTACGTTAGGGACAGTGTTTGATGGACGGAGGGAGGGAGAGACCATGGCCAACATCGCGTTTTGCCTCGGCGTGCGTCGCGCGTCGGCCGTCGTCTCTCCTTCTGCCTGAGGGGCAGCAGCCGAGAGACCGCAGGCCGACGGCCTGCGGTCTTCTGTTTGCTCAGGGCCCCGTTCCGCGCATCAAATGCTCAGCACCGGAGGGACCGCAATTTTCGACGAAGAGATGATTTCCGAGTTCTACGAGCGCGAACTGATCACCGAGGTGGTCGGCGAACTCAAGGCCGGCAAGGAGGCGCAGGTCTTCGTCTGCCGCGCCAACCCACAAACCGGTTACGGGCTGTTGGCTGCGAAGGTGTACCGGGAGCGCAGTCAGCGCGCCTTCCGCAGCGAAGCCGACTACCTTGAGGGCCGCAGCAGCCTGCGCCGCGGCCGCTCGCGCGGCGCGAGCGTGACGCGCGCGATCGACCGGCGCAGCCGCGTCGGCAAGGAGCTGCTATCCGCGACCTGGGTGCGGCGCGAGTACGAGGTGCTGGTGCGCCTGCATCGCGCCGGCGTTCCCGTTCCCGCCCCCCTCGCCTGCGCCGAGCACGCGGTGCTCATGCAGTATCTCGGCGACGAGGAGGCGTCCGCGCCGCGCCTCGTCTCGGCGGCGCTCGACCAGCAGGAGGCCGGGCGGTATCGCGCGGTCCTGCTCGCGGCCGTCGCGGAGATGCTGCGCGAAGGTCTGATCCACGGCGACCTCTCGCCCTACAACGTGCTCATGTTCCGGGGCGGTCCCTGGATCATCGACCTGCCGCAGTGCGTGGACGCGGCGGTGCACCCGGACGGCCTGCGCCTCCTGCGGCGCGACGTGACGAACCTCACGAGGCACTTCGCGCACTACGGCCTGCCGGACGATGGCGACGCGGTTTCGGAGCGGCTCTGGGACGCCTACATGCGCGCCGACCTCTGACGCTACACGGTGCGGAGCCTGCCCGTCGCGCGCAGCATCGGCCGGATGCTCGCGAATGCCAGGAGGAGCAGCAGCGCGCCGATCCCAAGGCCGAAGTGAATGCTGACGTGCTGCGCGGCGTAACCGATCGGCAGCATGAGGAGCGCGCCCAGCCCGTTCCCGAGCCCGAGCGCGATGCCGGAGCCGAGCGCCGGGTTCTCCTTGAAGATATCCTGGCCGATCAGCATCGTCACCGGGGACGAGCTGAAGAGGGCGATGCCGATCAGTGCGAGGACCGGCCAGAAGGCGAATCCGTGCGCGAACTGCAGCAGGACCATCAGCAGCGCGCCGGCGATGGTGGAACCCCAGAGCACCGCCCCGCTGCCGAAGCGGTCGCGGAGCATGCCTCCTACGAGGTTGCCGACGATGCCGATGCCGATCAGGGTCGTGACCAGCGACGCGCCGAGCAGGTTCGAGCCGCCTTCCTGATGCCAGAGGAACGGCATCAGAGTGGTGGCGGTCAGGATCGCACCGGCCCGCAGTCCGGCGAACGCGCCGAGGGAGACTGCCGGTACGAGGTGCTGGCGGAAGTTCACGGGCGAAGTCTGGGCCGAACGGCGCGGCAGCGACGGCACGACCCGCAGGAGCCACGGCCAGGTGACGACGAGTGCGAGGGCGATCACCCAGAGGTGCTGCAGGCCGAACGCTCCGGCGATCAGTGTGGCGACCACCGGTCCGATCGCGCGGCCGAACTCGCCGCCCACGAGGAATACGGACATCGAGAGGCCGACGCGCTGTCCGGAGAGGCTCCGCGCGACAGCCAGCGCCTGTGGGTGGAAGAGCGTCGTCCCGATGCCTGCCAGCAGCAGGCCGGCTGCCATGCCGGCGTAGGACGGAGAGAGGCTGACGAACACGACGCCCGCCGCGGAGAGCACCGGACCGCCGAGCGTCAGCGCCCGTCCGCCGATGCGGTCGGCGAGCAGACCGGCGAGCGGCTGCAGCACCTGGCCGAACATCAGGATGGTGACCAGCGAGCCGAGCAGGAAGAGGGGTACGTGGCGCTCTTGCGCGATGATCGTCAGGATCCCGGGCAGGTAGTTCGCGAGCGCGTCATTCGCGAGGTGACCCCAGACGAGCGCGTGCAGCGCCGAACGCGGGGCGCGCGCCGCGGCCGGCTGCGCAGCAGTGCTGATCATGATGGCAGGCTCCTTTGTTGAATACCCGACGGCGCCCGCGGGAGGGCGCCGTCAGGCTGTATCGCGCGGCGGGCTATCGCCGCGCCGCAGCATGTCCACGTCTCAATTCTAGGTCACGCGTCAAGGATTCCCCCTCAGCGCAGGTCGGGGAACCAGCGCTTGCGAAAGCGCCAGCCGAGGAATACGACGATCACGAACAACAGGACGCCGGCGATCCCTTCGGGCAGGGCCCCGTAGCTCACGCCGTAGTAGACGCCAGCCAGCGCCACCTGGAAGGGCAGCGTCCCCACGGCGGTGGTCCAGATGAACGGCCAGATGCGCACCCGCAGGATACCAGCCGCGTAGTTGACGAGATGGTACGGCACAAAGGGGAGGAAGCGCGCGACCAGGAGCCCGAATGTGCCGTGGTCCGAGATCCACGGCTGCACCTTGTGCAGGTAGCGCCCGGCAAGGCGCTCCACGATCGGCCGCGCGAGGACCCTCGATACGTAGAGGGCGATCACCGCGCCGAGAATGCCCCCGACCCAGGAGAAGATCGTGCCCCAGATGACGCCGTAGAAGCGGAGCAGGAAGATGCTGAGGAATTCCGACGGCACCGGCAGGACCGAGGCGAGTGCCATCAGCAGGATGCCGAGCACGCGGCCCATCAGGCCAAGTCCGTGGACGGTCCGCATGATCGCGTGTGCCCGGCCCGTGTGCAGGAAGTAGAAGTAGACGAACACGAGCGCCAGGATCATGACAACGCCGAAAATCGTGGTCGCCAGCGTGCCGGGCCCAATCGCCGCACGACGCTTAGTTCGCATGCCGGACCGCCTTGTCTTGCTTCCCATCGCGAGACTTAGCATCCCCCGCCGCGTGATGAGGAAGATTTCTCTTCATGGTACAAGACGGCGCCCGAGGATGCCAGGGAGCGCCTCGCCCAATCGCTAGCCTTCGCCGGCGAGCGCCTCCCACAGGCCGCCGCGCGCGATCGGTTCGCCGTGCGCCGGGCAGACGAGCCGGAACGGCAGCCGCCCGACCTCCCGCAGCGACCTTTGCAGCGCCGAGCGGTCGTCCGTCAGCATGCGCGGCGGCGCGGCAAGCCTTCCGCCGCGGCTCGTCACGAGGTCCCCGGCGAAGAGGATGTCGCCAAGGCGCAGCGAGACGTGACCGCGGGTGTGGCCGGGCGTCGCCAGCACCTCAAGGCCGCCGACGACGCAGCCCGCCGCATAGGTCTCATCCACGGGCGGCGGCGCCACGGGCGAGACCGCGCGCATCAGCCCGCGCAGGCCGCGGGGCTTTGCTTCGCCGCGGATGAACGCGCGGTCCTCGGCCGACGCCCAGACCTTCGCGCCCATCACCTGCGCCAGCGCCTGCGCGTTGCCCACGTGGTCGATGTCGTGGTGCGTCAGGGCGATGTGGGCTATATCCCGGGGCCGCACGCCGATGGCGGCGAGTTCCTGGAGGATGCGATCCGCCCGGCCGCGGAAACCTGTGTCGATGAGCACCGGCTCCTGGCCGAGCACGAGATAGGCGTAGCTTCCCTTGGTCGCTTCGATCAGGTGCACGCCCTTCGAGATCTCCAACAGGGACCCTCCCGTCCGCGCCGCGGAAGCTGTGTGAAGGATTTCGGCAGGCGCCCGCGGATGCCTCCTCCTGGCTCTGCGGGAAGCCGAAGCCTCATCCAGAGGTGTTGTTCATGATCCGTTTGCGCACCCTCGCCGCCTGCGGCGCGGCTGTTCTAGGCGCGGCGCTCTCGGCGTGCGGTCTCATCGACGCGGAGGGTGGCTTCATGCACGCGCTGAGCTACGCTGGCTACAGTCCGCAGGTCTTCGCAAGCCCGGCATCCGACGACCTTGTCCGCCAGGCCGCCGCTCTCGGCGCCAACTGGCTCGTCGTCATCCCGCAGTGGTACCAGGACGATCTGCGCTCGACCGAGATCGCACCCGCACCGCTGCGCAGTCCGACCGACGCTTCCGTGCGCCACGTTGTCCGACTCGCCCACAGCCTCCACATGAAGGTGATGCTCAAGCCCTTCGACGATCCGGCGTCCGGCGGCTGGCGCGCCCGCTTCCAGCCTGCCGACTGGGACCGGTGGTTTCGTAGCTATACCCGCTTCATTGACCACTATGCCGACCTCGCCGAAGCGGAGAGCGTCGAGGGGCTGACGGTCGGCGTGGAGTACTCCTCTTCGGATGTGGCCCGCACCCAGGACTGGCGTCGGGTCATCGCGAGCGTGCGCCGAAAGTACCGCGGTCTCTTGACCTATGCCGCCGACTGGCCGCAGTACCGGCGCGTCCAATTCTGGAACGATCTCGACGCCATCGGCATCGACGCCTACTTCCCGCTCTCGCCTCGAGAGAACCCGTCCCTCAGGGCGCTGCAAGTGGGCTGGGTTCCCTGGATGCGACAGATCACGCGCTTTCTCCGGTCCTATCCGGGAAAGCGCGTGATCTTCACAGAGATCGGCTACGCAAGCCGCCGAGGCGCAGCCAGCGACCCGAGCCAGTACGCCTACAGCGCGCCTGCGGACCCGCGCCTGCAGGCGCGGCTGT
>JAKAPV010000073.1 GCA_021806845.1 Bacillota bacterium
ACCCCGGGGTCATTGTGGAGCGTGATCCTCCCTGCCCTTTCCAGCCCGTGCACAGGGCTCCTGCACCGGCGTATCAGGCGGTGACGGCTCCCCTCGCCCATGCGCGCCTTCCGGCGCCTCGGCGCAAGGTCGTGCCGTCCTTCTCGCTGATGGCGCTGCGAATGCCTGGATGGATCCGGTTCCTCCCATGAGAACGCAGCAGGGCGGAGCGGGCTCTCGCCCGCTCCGCCCTGCTGCTATGGTCCGACTAGTCCCCTGAGGACGAGGACTGGCTGCCGGACGAGGACTGGGTAGGTCCGGACTGGATCTTGACGCGGTCGACGGTGCCCTGGGTGGTCAGATGCACCTTCACCGTCCAGCCCGACTGGATGGCGGATAGCTGCTCGGCCTGACCCTTGTACGTGATCTGGGCCGAGGGATCGACGGTCAGCGTGTAGCCGCCGAGCCCGATCGTGGAGCTGCCGACGGACGTGACGCTGCCAGAGAAGCTGCGGGAGGACGGTAGGTTCGGATCGGACTGCAGCTTGACCTTGTCCACCTGGCCGGTCTGCCCGTCAAGCTTGGCCTTCGCCTGGGCCCCAATGGGGATCTGGGCGACGGTCAGCCGATAGCCGTGGTACTGGACGGTCGCCGAAGTGGAGAAGGTCAGCGTGTACGATCCGATCGTGAGGCTCGACCCGTACACCGCGGAGATCACGCCGGTCGCCGTGTTGCCATTCGGCAGGTTGGGATCCGCACGCAGCATGATCTTCGTGACCTCGAGGTTGCTGTCGATCTTCACCTGTGCCTCGACGCCCGTCGGGACGTCCCCGACCGTCAGCACGTGATCGTGGAAGCGCACCTCGACGTTCGGAGATACCGCCAGTGTGTAGGACCCGATCGTGATGGACGTGCCCGAGATGGCCGTGATCGTTCCTCCGGTGCTCTCGCCCTTCGGGATGTTCGGGTCGTTCGTGATCATGATCGTCTGGACGTTCCCCTGACTGTCCAGCCCAGCCTTGACCGTGAGGCCGCTCGTCACGTCCGCGATCGGGAGCGTGCGGTCATGGTACTTGACCGTCACGCTCGGGGCGAGGTTCAGGGTGTAGGACCCGATCTGGATCGTGCCCTGGGAGACGGACCCGACCGTGCCCCAGTAGCTCTCGCCGCTCGGCAGGTTCGGATCGGTCGAGAGGACGACCCGGTCGACGTTGCCGCTTGCATCCAGGAAGACGTTCGCCGTGACGCCGGTCGGAATCTGTGCCGTCGTGAGGCTGTGGTCGCGGAAGCGGACCGTGACCGAGCTCGCGAAGTTGTACGCCGTCGACCCGAGCGTGATGGATGTCGCAGAAGCGGCGCTGATCGTGCCCGTAATGGCCTTGGGCTGGGTCCCCTGGCTCCCGCCGCCGTCGGCGAAGGCCGGGGCCGACACCGATAGCGCCAGTATCGCTGCGGCAAGCAGGGATGCAATCCTGCTGGCCTTCATGCGCATTCCTCCCATCGATTCCGGTTGCGAGCGGTCCGAGCAAACAAATAGTCGGAACCGTCCTCTCGACGGCAACCCGGCTGCCATGCCCCAGATGCGGGGTTTAGGCCCGTGGCTTTGCGCGCCCGGCTTTCACCGGGGATGCCATTTTCGCGAACAGGGTTCCGATTAGTGGAAAGGATAGCACATGCTCTCCAAATTGCAATAGCGATGTTGCGTTCAAAGGTGAGCAGTAGGAGATGGAGTCCCATTAGGAGCGCCATGAGCGCACATGTTCACTTGGCCCAACCGTGCAGGCACGTCGACTGGCGACCCCTTGACCAGCAGTCAAGGGGTCGCAGCGATTACAGGTGGCATTCCTCCCTCGAAACCACGGAAGTAGGCCAGCCTGCTGGCGGCCGTGCGGAACCACGGTATTCTACAAGGAACTCGGCCCGATGGAGTCGCGGCCCCACACAGTCACACGATAGCTAGACACTGGCGCGGAACGGCAAGACGCCCCGTCCCATCTCTGGGAACGGGGCGCCCCTCTCTTACGGGCGAGCGCCTACTGGCTCTGGACTGCAAGCGCCTCGAGCATCGCGACGCGCGCCAGAAGCACAGCCATCTGCGCTCGCGTCAGGGTTTGGTTCGCCAGGATCTGACCATCGCTCCCCTGGACGAGGCCCATCTGGATTGCGAGGGCGATCGCGCCGCTGGCCCAGCTCGGCACCGGTCCAGAGAGTGAGAGCGTGGCTCCGCCTTCACTCTGCGCCAACTGGCTTAGGCCGAGCGAGTTGATCAGCATGGCGATCGCTTGCGCGCGCGTCAGCGGCGCGTTCGGGTTGGAGAGTCCGCCGACCTCTTGCAGGACTCCATTGCTGAGAGCCGCTCGAATCGCCTGCAAAGCGAATGCGGGAACTCTAGAAAGGAAATGAGAATTGTTTTTCTGGGTGCCGCTGCCCGACCCGCTGGATGTCTGCCAGTTCTGCATCCGGCTCAGCATTGTCAGCAGCTGCGCACCGGTAACGTTCTGGTTCGGAGAGAACGTAGTGCCCGTCGTCCCTTTGACGACGCCGGCGTTGTAGAGTGCGTTGACAGACGGAGCGGCCCAGGCGGCTCCGCCCATGTCCGTGAAGTTCATCGAGATCGTCTGGCTACCGTTCGATACCCCGTACACCGACTGGTACACGGCTTCGGCGACGGAGATTCCCTTGGCGTTCGGCTTGAAGGTGCCGATCACCAAGTGGACCGCGTTCGCAAGAGCCGTACCCGTCTCTCCGGAGCTCAGGGCGGTGTAGACCGCCTGCGCCACCGACTGGCCAAAGGCGCTCCCCTGTCCGGTTTGCGAGGGCTTCCCTGTTGTGTGAGTCCCGCTTTGACCGTGGCTGGTCGAGGTTGTCTGCCCTGACGCACTGGGGCCCGCAGCGGCAGCTGCGCCGCCAAACGAGGGTACAAGCAGGCACAGGCTCAAACTCAGCGGCAAAATCCAACTGCGCACGCGCACTCCCTCCCCTCTCAGTGACGATCGCACCGATACCTCGTGGCAGTGCAAGAGAAGCGCCAGGCATCGGCTGCGGAAACCGTTCGGAACGCTGGGCAGTCATGGCAGCACTCTGCGCTCCCAGTGCTCGCTACGTTTATACCGGCGATCTTCCGCCGGAAAACCGCTACTGCCAGCCGCCTCCTTTCTCGGTGCACCCTTGGCAAACCGCCCACAGATTACTTCGCAGGGAAGGTGCAGCTTGCGACGGTCTTAGGCAAACTTCGCCAGCATCGCCTCTCTGCATGCCCTTTTAGCGGGTCCGGACGCCGGGGTCGCAAGCCGCGCGCCATCCGCAATTCGACAGAGCAGCGGGGTGTCGTCTATCTCCTCGCCCCACGGCGATCCATCCCCACGTACCCCTGCCAGCTACGTGCCGCAGCGCGACGCAAATAGATGAGGCGGGCAAGGCGCGCGCTGGCGCCCTGCCCGCCTCCTGCCGTAGCACACGCCCCGTCCCCCTGCCCGAGCCAACCTTCGGGCGCCGTCCGTGACGGCGACGTTTGCGGGGACTCCCGGCGATATGCCTTCCAAGAGGGCGCACGGCACTGTCCCCGAGCAGGCGGTGCCCTCCTCTCAACTGCCGGCGTAAGGTTCTGACCGCCATTCTCTGAGTGCATGAACAGCCAGTCCACGTGGACTCCCGCCGAGCTTCCCGGACCCGGTTTGCGGCATAGCATATGGACATAAGGTACGGAGCCTTCAGCGTCGAGGCGATGGCGTTCGGCAAGCTAGTCGTCGCCTTCATCCGCCCGGACCAGCAGCCGAAGTTCCCGCCGGAACTACCGATCATCAGTGCAGACCAGTACTCCCTGCACGACGCCCTGAGCCTGGGCCCGTACATCCGGACGTTCGCCGCGCCCGCGGCATCGAAAGTCGCAGGTATGCGCAGCAAACGCACTCCCTGGAGCGCGTCATTCCGCAGTTGTTCACCATCTACGCGTCGCTCTAGCCAGGCCGCGGCCGCGAAGCGAACCGAAAGGTCATGGCAATGGCCAGATCTCCGGATCGGGAACGACGGGCGGTGCGCCGTTTTGGACATCGGTCGCCGCCGCCTGCTTGGCGGCGGCCATGGCCTCTCCATACACCTCTATCACCTCGCTCGCCATCCGATCCACCGCGAAGAGATCATTTGCGCGCTGGACGGCGTTCGCCGCGAAGGCTTCGCGCAGCTTTGCATCGTTCATGATCTGCGAGATCGCCAGGGCCATCTGCTGCGGCTGTCCCGGGCTGCACAGGAGACCGGTCACGCTGTGCTGCACCGCCTCGGGGATACCGACCGCGGTCGTCGCGACCACCGGCTTTCCCAGTGCCTGCGCCCCCAGCAACGCGAAGCCCAGCACCTCCTGCGTCGAGGCGAGCACGACGATGTCGCACCGCGGCATCAACGCGGGCACGTCGCTGCGCAACCCGAGAAAGCGCACGCGGTCCCCCAGCAGCATCATGCGGGTCTGCTGGTGCAGCTCCCATTCAAGTTCGCCGTTTCCGACCAGCCAGAGCTCCACGTCTCTGCCGATCTGTACGAGCTGGCTCACGGCCTGGATGAGATACTTGTGCCCCTTGACCGGGGTGAGCCGCGCCGGGCAGAGGAGTACGGTGCGGCCCGGCGGCACGGCAGGCGGGCTGCCGGTCAGCGACTGCGCGCGCAGGACGTCGATCTCGAGGCCGTAGGGCATCACCCGCAGACGGGACTCCGAGACCCCGGCGAGTGCCCCCAACTGGCGGCGCAGGCCCTGCGAGGGGACGATGGTGCGCTGGGGCGACGTGGCCCCGAGGTACTCCTCGCGCGCGAAGTACCTCCGCCTCAGGTCGCTGAACGCGGGGCCCACGTCGATCTCAAGCTCCTCTACGAGGTTGCCGTTCAGTGTCGCGACATGCGCCACGCCCGCAGGCCGCACCCGGGCGATTGCCCGGCTAGAGATGACATCGTGCGTATGGATCACGTCAGAGCCATCAAGACCCATCTCTCGGGGCCAGCTCAAACATGTAGCGGCGCTGCTCGGCCCAGCGCACGCGCTCATCGGTCGCTGTGATCAGGGGGGCGATCCGACCCAGGAAAGCCATGTCGGAGATCTCCCGCCCGTCGGACCTTCGCCACCTCATGTCCGCGCGCCAGAGCAAGACGACACTCCCGCCCGGAACTGGCGGTAGCTCTGCCGGCGCGTCGGCCCGCCGCAGGAGATCCTGTATGTCCAGCCCGTTCGCCAGGACGGTCAGACGCCCCTCGGCGATCCCCAGCATGTCGCTCAGCTGCCGGCACAGCGCCTGCGACGGGACGAACACGCGGTCTGCCGACTGATGCCCACCCGCTCGGCACGCAGTAGGTAGCGCACCAGCGACTCCCCGGCCTTCGTGAAGTCCTGCAGGGTCGCCTCTACCGTCCAGGAGCCGCGGATCGTCGCGACGAGCGGCACCCCGCTCGGCAGCACGCGGCGCAGTGCCCGCGCCGCCATCACGTCCTGCGCATGGACGACGTCGTATCGCCCGAGATCGAGCTGCGCCGCACAGAGCTCGTAGGAGTAGCGAGTGACCTCGAAGTAGCGGATGAAGCTGGGCGGCGTCTTGACATTGGCGTTCTCGATGTCGCGCGCCGCCTGTTCCCCGATGCGCCGCCCGTTGTCCGTCGTCAGTGTGAGGTCGTCCGGATGGTGGCCGAGCAAGTCAACCGAGTGTCCTGCCGCGAGCGCGCGCCGTCGCAGGTCCCGAAGCGATGTCCCGATGCCTCCCGGGCCCGGCAGCGGCCAGTAGATGGCGTACAAGATGCGCAAGAGCCGCAGCCTCCCTGGCCCATACTGGCTGCAGGCCCTTTGCGCCCCTTCCCGGCGGCTGTGCCTGCGCGTGAATGTCATCCACCATAACCTACGCCAGTTGCGGCATACGGTGAACGCCCCCAGCCGCAACGCTGGAAGCCGGCCAAGGACCGCTCGTCGCCCTGGATCCGCCACTGCAAGGATCTCTACATCTGCGCCGCCGCGGACCGAACCGAACCGAGGTGTGCTCGGCGGGCGAGGTTTCCTCGTTTCTACCGCCACCCGACGGGCAGCGCGGGCCAAACTTCAGTGAACGTCGCACCGCCGTCCTGCGTCTCCCATAGACCTGTGCCTGTCGTGATGTACGCCTGGTCGGCCGAGACGGCGGCGAACGACGCAGCGCCGAACCGCTTCGCGACAAAGCCGCTCCAGCTGCGTCCGCCGTCTGAGCTGTGCAGAATCTCGAGGTTCGTGTAATCGAGCGTCGCAAACGGATCGCAGACCAGCCATACCGTGGTGCCGCTCGCGGCTGTGCCGGCGCACGAGAGAGCCTTCGGCACGTTCTCCACCCGGAAGTGATGGCCTCCGTTGACGCTGATGGCGAGTTCGGTGCCGCAGCTTGCGTCCGAGCTGCCGAGTACCGCGATCGTCTGGCCGCTGTCTCCGACCGACATGGGCCAAAGCGGCAGGTTGGCCACCCCCTGCCAGGTCGTCCCGCCGTTCGTAGTCACGTAGACCCTGGCATCCGACGTCCCCCCCTTTGAGCAACCGGTGCCCCCGGCTACCAGCACGCCGCGTTGCGGGCTCGCCATCGCGAGCGAGGCGTTCGTGAGGCCAGAAACGGGGAGTGTCATGGTGTGCGGGGCGCGAGATCCGTGCTGCACCGTGACGGTGATGCCCATGCCGTCCGCAGTGACGGCCGTTTCCGCGGAAAGACCGGGCATGAAGAGGGTCTGTCCCACGGCGCCCGGCGTCGCCGCATAAAAGCTATCTCCCCCGTCCGTGCTGAGCAGCACCCCGGCGCTCGTCGATAGGGAAAGGTCTCTGCCCATGGCTGTGATCTCTTCGAAGGAAATCGACTGCGGAGAGACGATGGCCCGCACCTGCGCCCCGCCATCGACCGTCGACCAGAGCACCCCCTGCATGGAGTCGACCCACATCGCGGTGGAGGCGTCAGGCGCTGTGAGATGCGTGCCGCCCTCCGCCATCTGAGAAAACGTCTTGCCGCCGTCGGCGCTCACCATCACGGAACCGCCGCAGGGGGGGCTCTGTCCCATCACGCAGGCGCCGACCGTCGCCCAGAGGACGCCCTGGGCGGCCGTCAGCGCCGAGACCGGTCCCACCTTCTGCGCGTCATACACCTGATGCCATGTGCTGCCGCCGTCCGCGGAGCGCCAGATCGTCGCGAAGCCGCCGAACTTCGGGTTCTGCCCGCCGCCCGCGTAGGCGACCGATGGGCTTGCAAAGGTCACCGCGTCATACCCCTTGCTGCCGCAGCTGCCGGGAACCAGCGCCCAGTCCGCTCCCCCGTCCGTAGTGCGCCAGATCCCGGAGCACTGGGCTGTCTCGCCCGTGGCGAGCCCGAGCGACGCGGTGAACGCGATCCCTCCGGTTGACTGTGCGCCGGGCAGGCTGACATAGTTCCATGTCCGGCCGCCGTCCACCGTGCGCAAGATCCCCGGTAGGCTGCCGGCATACTCCCGCGGGTCGAGCGTCGCGAAGCCGTTCTGCGGGCTGACGAACGTGAAGCGCAGCCAGGGCCACACCGGAACCGGTGCCGGCGGTCCCGGGATCACAGGCTCGACTGCGCTCCAGTGGATGCCGTCCGCGCTGGTGACGAGCAGCGGCGTCTCGTTGCTCGAGGTGCTGGAGACGGTGACGCCGGCCGCCACCCAGAGTCCGCCTGTGGCGCTGCGGCCGACCCAGTAGAAGCTCGCGTTCCGCTCCTGCCAGACCGTTGTCCAGCTGTGTCCGCCGTCCGACGTCCAGAGGATCCGGCCGGGGTGCTGGGTCGCGACTCCGCCGCTGCTGAGGCCGATCAGGATGCCGCCCGTCACGGCGACGCCATTCGAGGAAGTGTCGAAGGAAACGTCGACGATGCCCGCCGGAGGTCCTCCGGCCGGCGGCTGGGTCGAGACGAGGTGCATCGTGCCGACGGGCACGTTCGCGAATGGATGCGCTGCTCCGCTTTGCGACCCTGCGGTCTGATGTTGGGCGGTGGGCTTCGTCGCGGTGTGCTCGGCCGCTGGCCGCGGCTTTGCATGCCCGGCTGCCGTCTGCACGCCGCAGCCTGCAAGCAGGAGCGCTACGAGTAGCGGGACGAGCGTCGCGCGTCGCAATCAAATCCCCCCGCAGCAGTAACCCCGGCGCAGCGCGGCGCGTGACGACCGCCGCAGAACGACTGGCCCTCGCGAAGAGGAACCGCCTGGACGGTCGCGAAGGAACTCGGGTGCCGGCCCCGTCTGCCAGGGATTCGCGATCGCGACGTACGTCTCCCCTCTGCCCCCCCACATTCCTCCAGGAGGCACCGCCATGAGACTGCCTGCAAAGATCCCCCTCCTTGCCGCGGCTGCGCTCCTGGCGCTGGCGGGATGCGGTCCAGTTGGCCCGTCCACCCCCATGGCGGCACTCCAGCAGGAGTTCGGCGGCACCGAGATCTCCCGCGTATATCCCTTCCGCGCGGAGCTGGGACACGGCTCCTACCTGTACTTTCTACAGCTCAAAGGACCGGCGGCTGCGCCGACGGCGGCGATTGTGCTGAAGCAGAGCGGCCACTGGTCGGTCTGGGAGTTCTCGACGATCGAGGTGCTCACCGGCTGCAAAGAGCCTGCCGCTGTCGCGGTGACGCCGGTCGGCACGGTGCGCCCGCCCGCCCGCGCACCAACGGTAATCGCCGGGCGGATCCAAGGCAGCGCACAGGTCGGCGGCCTCCTCTACACGATCGGGAGGCACAGCTATCCCGCGACCCTGCTGCCCGATGGGTTCTGGTATACCGTCACGAACGGTCAAGGCGGGCGCCTGACCATCCATCTCAGCGACCAGCGCGGAGCGCCCATCCCCTTCTGTTCAGCCTGAGGCCGCCAGGGGCCCCTGCCTTTAGCCTCCCGTACGGACTGCCCAGGTCCTGCGCCGCGCAGTCGGGGAGCCTGCCCGTCAGGACGGCGGGGGCCCGTAAGCCGCGGCTTTGATGCAGAGCCGCATCTGGATGCGGAAGTTCGCCTTGATCGCGGCGCTGCTCATGTTGACCATCTGCCCTGCCCAGGCGCCGTCCGGGGGTTCGTTCAAGGTCCAAGACGAACGGATGGCGCCCGGTTCGTACAGCACCGCTGATAGGAATCGTAGTGATTGCCAAGAAGGAGCGCGGCCTGCGCACCACGTCCATCCTGATCGGCGGCGTGCCGCAGGAGCTACACGTAGCCGGATCGCGGGTCGACGGTCACAGCTCCAAACGACGAGGCCGCCGGCGAGATGCTCGCCCAGCTGATGTATATAGAAAGGGCGAGCGTCAAGGGCGCTCGCCCTTCTCCTTGCGAGGATGTGCCAACCGGAGTGGCAGACTCACCGGCCATTGGGCTGCCCGCATCTCAGTTCCGGCCCAAAAGGATCGGGGGCATTGCCCCAACCCCTGGACGGACAGGACTTACGCGTTGCAGTCCGCGAGGGTGCCGAAGAGCACGGTCGGACCGATTCCCGCAGGGCCCGCCAGGCGCACCTGGACGCGGAAGGCGGTCGTGATCGTAGCGCTGATGACGTCGATGAACTGCCCGGCCCACGCGCCGTCGGGCGTCCTACTGAGGTCCATCACGAAGGCGACCCCGTCGATCGGCGTCTCGAAGAGCACCGCCTGGTAGTGGTTGAAGTTTCCGAACGTCGAAGGGGGAGGCAGGAGCGTCGCGACGAGCCCCCAGACGCCCGGCCGCAGTAATGGGGGTGTGGTTCCCACGTAGTGCAGCGATGCGCCGCGCGCGAACGGCTGGATCGGGAGAATCACGCCCGTCGGGGAGAGCGCGATGCAGCAGGGCAGGACCGCTGGGGGCGGCGGGGGCGGCGGGGGCGGCCAGGCGAGATCGAACGGGCGGGGCGCCGGTGTATCTAGCCGCAGGCCGATCTGGTAGCAGGTCTGCTGGCCGACGACGCCGTCCACGGTGATTCCCGCATCCGCCTGGAACGCCCGCACCGCCGCGATCGTCGCCGCGTCGTAGAACCCGTTCCAGGGCCCCCCATAGAAGCCGAAGGCGGTCAACACATTCTGCAGGAAGACGACGTCGAAGCCGTTGCGTCCCGAGAAGAGGCCGCGCCCGCCCAGGAACGTGTAGAGCCAGAAGGCGTCGAAGGTTCCGGGCCCGACGGTGGAATCTGGTGTGAGGCCTGTCTGGCCGTTCGCGATCGCGTCCTGCTTGAATGCGATGACGGCGGCCGCGGTCGCCGCGTCGAACACCCCGTTCGCCGGGTGGCCGAGGATCGAGGCATAGCGGAAGCAGTTGAGGCGATTCTGCAGCACTGTCACGTCGCCGCCCGACATGCCCTGCGTCAGCGTGCGGCTGCCGAACGCGGGGCCACCATAGGTGACGTTCGGCCCTACGCCCTGGCCGAAGGCGAAGAACGTGTTCGACCCCACGCTTCCAAGAGCGGTGAGGCCGAAGTAGGACTGGATGTTGAGCGCCGCCTGGCGAGAGCTGGCGCCAAAGACGCCGTCGAGCGCAATCGGGGGCCCGATCGGAGTGAGGATATTCATCGTCTGGACCATCAAGTTGTAGACGGCCTGGAAAACCGCGACGTCGGTGCCGCTCAGCCGCGGCGTCTGCAGCGACAGGGTTCGGCTGCCGAACGGGACGTATGGCGGGAACGTGGTCTCGAACAGGGCCATCGCCGACTCCTCCAATCACACCGCCTGGATGCGGTACTGTAGTAGATTATGTCGACGCGGTTCCCCTTGCCCGCGCTTGTCCTGCGCTGGACCGGTCCACGCGAGTTAGGGCTATGCGGTGTGCTGGTTTCCGGTGCGGAGCGCGAAGATGCGCGAGGGGCCAGTGCGCTCGTTGAACGTCCCAGCTGTCGCGTACAGGACTCCGCCCAGTTCCGTGACGTCGATCGGCGTGACGACCGGGGTGCGGTAGCGGACGATGCCTGGAGGATCGACCGGGACGACCAGGTGCTCACGCCCGGGGATATCGAGGGTGGTCATGGGCACCCGCGACGAGTAGCGCGGGACCTCAGCCGCGCTGGCGGCGAGCAGCGCGTGCGTGACCGGCGCGTCCACCTCCGGGACGCGCGAGGCGCGCACCACGTCGATGTATGACGCGAGGTCCGCCGCCGCCACGCGCAGGCCCAGGCGCCCCCTGTCCACCGGCCTGACGGAGAACGTCACGACGCCCTGCTTTTGGAAGATGGTCACCCGGTTACGCAGCGGGTCGAGGCGCCCGATGCGGTTATTGAAGTTGGCGTCAGAGAGCCAGATGCGGCCCAGCGCATCGCGCGCGATGAGCTGCGGGTTGAACCCGGGCAGCTGCCACTCGGTCAAGACGCCGCTCGCAGGCAAGAACCGCCCGATGCGCGAGAGCCTGCGCTCGGCGAAGTAGTAGCTCCCGTCCGGCGCGGTCACGCCGCTGAACGGGACCTCCTCGCCCGTCAGTGTCCAGCTCTGCAGGCGGCCGCTCTCCGGTGAGAGCCGGTGGACCTTGCCCGGCGTGCCGCTGCTCACGAGCATCACCGTGCCGTCCCGGAGCAGGGCGAGCCCAGCCGGCACGAAGCCCGGCAGGAAGGTCGTCCTGCGGCGGGCACGCGGATTCACCCGGTGCAGGGCGCGCGCGAAGGCGCTGACCCAAACGCGCCTCCCGTCCTGGGCGAGAAAGCGCGCACCCCGTCCTTCGGTCTCGCCCGCATCGAGATCCCAGAGGCGAAACCGATTGCGCTTCGGATCCATGTTCGCAAGCAGGCCGTGAAAGTCCGCAATGCGGTTGCCGCAGAAGTAGAAGCTTCCGGCCGGCGCATCTGCCGTCAGGTGCGCCGCGGCCTCAATCGTGATCGTAGACCGGAAGCCGAACGGATCAAGGTTCCACTCCGTCAGTCTTGCCGGCCGAGACCCATGCACCGCAGGCTCGCTGTACATCCGCATGCCTTCCTTGCAGAT
>JAKAPV010000074.1 GCA_021806845.1 Bacillota bacterium
TGCGGACTCTTCCCCTCCTTCGTCAGTTTGCAATCTTTGCCTTGCACTGCTGGAAGCGTCGCCCTATATCCTTGTTATACTCCAAAGCAGGATGGTTCAACTTGCTAATTTCGGCAAATGTCAACACCGCTCGCGCCGACCTGCGGGTCGGATGTCTGTTGCGCGCCCTTCGTGAGTCGAAGGGACTGTCGCAAGCGGATCTGGCGCACCGCGTCGGATGGAGGCACCCGAGCAGCGCGTCCCGAATTGAGCGCGGCGTACGACTGCCTACACGATCCATGCTCCAGGGTCTTGGGCAATCGAGAACGCCGGAGAGCGTCGCCTTGTCGAGCGCCACATGGACGGTCAGATCCACCGGACGTGTGCCGTCTCGCTCGAACAGCGAGATCAGGACGAGGAGCTGCGTCGGCGTGAGCCCGTACGGCCTCAGGGTCTTCACGTAGGCCCGGGACGCCAGGCGCCATGCGCGTCCCAACTGAAGCGAGAGGCACGAATCCGGAATTGACGCCGGGTAGTTTGCATGCAAACTACCCGGTCGCCTCCTCTTGTCAACTGGCGGCGCAGGTCAGGCCTTGGAGCGGCACGCCGCGCCAAGGCGGCTACGAAGCGATCGCGCGGATCTTTTCCGCAAGCTGTGCGAAGGGTCGGTAGTTTAGCTTGGCGCTCGCGCCCGCCGGTTCGCCTGTCTTCGCCTCGGTCTCCGTCCTGAGCGAGATCTTCGAGTACGTGTACTCTTCCCCGTCAGCGGTCGTTCCCTGGGCCGGCGTCCGGACAAGGAGGCCGCTTGCAAGCGCGTCGTTCAGAAGCGCCGCGATCTGCGCCTGGCCCAGCGGGAGCACTTGCCGGCGCTCGAGATGGCCCTGCAGGAACTTGAAGGTCATATAGGCGCTCTGCGACTCGAGCTCGCGGATCGCATCGAGGAAAGCCTGGCGTTGCGGTTCAGGGAGATCCTGGACGCGCAGCTCCCTGGGGCACGTTTCGATGCGTGCGCACTCGACGATCTCCTCATAGCGCACGACCGCGTCCGCGTTCGCGCAAAGGCTGGCCGAAAGCGTGGCCGACACGCCGACGACCACGACTTCACGTCCATGCTCACGCAGGTAGGTCGCCACAGGCAGTAGATCCCTGTCCCCGCTCACCAGCACGAATACCTCGATTCCCGGCCGCGTCCACATAAGGTCGATGGCGTCGATCGAAAGCCGGACATCCGCCGCGTTCGCCTTGACGGTGCCGTCCTGCAGCTTCCCCCAACTGAAGACGGGTTCGATGTTCGCTCGCCGCACGGCCGCCAGTTCGCCGTTCAGGGGGCTGCGGCTCCATTCGCCGTACGCCCGGCGGACGACGGGGCGGCAGTGCGAGGCGGCAGCCTCCGCTATGCGTTCGAGATCCGGCGACGTGCCGTAGGCGTTATGGACCGAGATCGCGATGTTCTCGAGATCGACCAGTACCGCTCCGTCCCTGCGCTGAGACATTGGAATCCCTCCCGTGCGTCCGGCCCCTTGCTGGAGCCTCTACCGACATAAGCCGCACAAAAGGGGCGAGCGTTACATCCGGGGGGCCGCAGCCCGACTCGGCAGGGGCTGACCGATGAGGACGGGGGCACCCCAGTGCGCGGCGAGCATGGGCTGCGTGAACTGCTCCCGCTGCCCAGGGGTGATGTTGGCGATGATGCGGTACACCGCGTCGTAGTCGGTCAGCGCGGCGCGCGCCGAGCCGTACTCGTCCGTCTCGGCGGAGCTCGCCTCGCGCGCGGCCGCCCACAGCCGAGAAAAGCCGTCGGCGTCCCCGCCTCGAAGGCAGAGCACGGCCGACACCGCCAGCACGAGCGCGTCCGCCCCCGAAGCGCGGGGCCTTTGCGAGAGCCAGCGCCCGGCATGCGCCCATCCACCGTCGCGCAGCTCGAGCGCGGCCTGGCGCAGACAGCTTGCCTTCGAGCGGAGGGGGGCCAGGGCTGCGAGTTCTCGCAGGCGCTCTCCCACGAAGCAGGCCGCCATGTCGTCGAGCGGCCAAAGCGTCGTGGTGAGACTGCGCAGGCCCGCGGCCAGGAACGCACGCGTCAGCCCTTGCAGGTGGTCCCCTTCGGCGACCTCCTCGTAGTGGGCTGCGCATGTTCCCAGTTGCCCGTGTTCCGCCGCCGGCCTCCCGCGCATCTGCCGAAGCAGTTCGAGCGCCGAGACCCAGCCGGGGGCGCTCCCTGTCCACAGGAGCACGCGGCTGGCCGCGCCCGAGGACGGGTCCGCCTCCGCGTGCGTCGCAAGCGCAATGCCCTGCCATGCCCCACGCAGCCTCTCCGCCGTCGCCGATTCCCTAAGCGCTACCTTCCATCCGGAAGCGGCCGCCAGCGCGGCCTCCGCGAAGCTTCCCGGCAGCGAGGGGTCCGGGGCGAGCAGGATCGGCGCGTCGGTGCCTTCCGGGCGCCGCGCCGTGCAGTAGACGAGCGTGTCGGCAGTAGGGAGATAGCTGATCGCGAACGCATCCCAGAGGATGCCTCCTCTCCACGGCAGGAGGTGCAGCGGCCAACGGTGCAGCGGTCCCGTGGGGACGATCAGCAGCTGCCCCACTTCCTGCGACGCGGACGCAGGGTCGGACGGTCCCAGGAGGTGGTCGAGGGCCTCCGTCATGTACCTGGCCATCTCGTCCAGGAGCGGGACAAGCGCACTTGCCTCTTCCATCGCGGCGCCTTGCTGCATCGCTTCATCCAACGCACGGGTCCAATCCGTCAGCGTCTCAAGATCGAGCGGGCACGCGACGGTGCGCAACCCCTTCCGATCGATGGCGAAGATGGCCGTATGTCCCTCGAGCGGGTAGAACTCGAGCAGGACGCCGCCAGGCGGCAACGACGCCATGACATCCGCCACCGGGAGCGCCTTCGCCGCGGTGAGGCTCGCCAGTTCCGGATCAAGCGTCTCGAGTTCCTCCACGGCGGTGCGGTAGGCTGCGCGCAGTTGGCGCCAGCGGCGCATCGCCGACGGGCGGGGGACGTCAGCATCCCAGGACGGCTCCTCCTCCTCCCGTGCGATCCGTTCGAGCTGCGCACCGAGGTCTTCGATGCGCCGCAGCGCGTCGAGGACCGGCCTCGTCGGAGCGAGCGCCGTCCGCTCCGACGCGAGGATGGCGGAGAAGAGGCGCCCCTTCCCCTGCTCGGCGGCATACCAGGCGCTCTCGCGCAGCCGTGCCGCTCCTTCTGCGTCTCCCTTCTCGGTATGCTTCTGCACGAGCCCGAGGCGGCAGCGCACCGCGAGGTGGTAGATGCGTTCCCTGTGACGCAGATAGTCGAGCGCCGCACGCTCTCCCATCTGTCGCCCGAGCTCGGTCTCCTGCTGCTCGAGAAGAAGCGAAAGCTGTTCCTCGGCGCCCTCCCAGTCGTCCTCCATCCCGCGGAACATCAGCATCAAGGCGAGCTGGTAGCGCAGGCGGATCAGGAAGGAGGGCAGAACCTGGCCTGCCCGTATCAACGCCTCCTGTGCATGAACGGCCTTGCGGGCCGCATCGACCCCCTGCGACAGGAACTCGCGCTCGCGCGTCAGCAGAAACGCGTAGCGGAGGGCGGTTGTCAGGTTGTGCAGGATCTCCGGGACCCTGGCATGCCCCTCTGGCGTCAGTCGCAGGGCATCCTCCGCAGCCCCGATCGCCTCCTGCAGTAGGGCGGGATCGCGCAGGTCGGGGTAACACGCGAGGAGCCCCGCGCACAACGTGTCCAGGACCGTCGGGCGGCGAGGGTCGGCCGCATCCGCTTGTGCGACGGCCTCGCGCAGGCTGGCGAGCATCTGCTCGAGATCCTCGGCGTCCCGCGTTCTTTCGTAGCGGTACGCAAGGGCTGCCCCGAGACTTGCAAGGAGCGTTGCATGGTGCGGCCCACCTCCTCCCTCCCGGACGGCTCTCCGGTAGAGGTCTACGGCCTCCTCCAGTGCCTGCGCATCCCCCGTGCACTCGTAAAGGCGCTTGAGGCCGCTCGCGAGATTGTTCAGGATATCCGCCCGCCGCGCGCTGCCCTTGCTGAGATCCACGGCCCGGCGGTAGGCGGCCAGAGCCTCCGCAAGATGTTCACGCTGCCCATCCGTCTCGTAGGCGACTACGAGCGCATTGCCGAGATCGGACAGCGATGCGGCGTTTCCGGAAGGGTCATCCTCGGAAAGATGCCCCACTGCTTCCCGGTGCAGCGCGATTGCCCGCTCCAGGTCATCGCGGTTTTGCCTCGCGGCAAAGCGCTCCAGAAGCCCGGCGCCGAGGTTCGTCAGCCAAGACGTGCGCCGCGCGTCGCCCTCGGGGGCACGATGCAGGGCCTCACGCCACGTCGAGATCGCATCGTCAAGCAGCTTTTCCTTTCCGGTGGCATCGAAGCGCTCGAAGAGCAGTTTTCCGAGGTCGCCCAGGTACGTGAGGCTGCGCGCGTCGGCATTGTCCGAGAGGACGACGGCCCTTTGCAAACAGGCGATGGCCTCCTCAAGGGACGTGGGATCGCCGGTTGCCCTGAGACGTGCGCGCTGGGCAAGGCTCAGATTGTAGAGCACGCCCGGCCAGTCGAATCCGGGGAACGACGCCGCGGAGCGAAGCGCCTCCAGGTACGCGTAGATGGCATCATCGATGACCTGCAGTTCGCCCGTCAGAGCGAACTGCTGCTGCAGGCAGTTGCCCAAGCTGTCGAGGATCGAGGGACGGTCCTCGTGGTCTTCAGGCATGCCCCCTAGCGCCTCGAGAAAGCAGTCGATGGCCTCCGCGAGCGCGTCCTCATCGAGCGAGTCCCTGTAACGGTCCCATTGCGCATGCCCCAGGCTGCCCAGCATGATCGCGCGCTGCGGGTGGTCGCCTCCGGCGGCCTTGAGCGCCAACCGTTCCGCGGTGATCGCAGAAGTCAGCGTCGCGGGATCGCTGTCGGACCTGAAGCGGAAGCGAAGGGCGAGCGAAAGGTTGTGCAGTCGTCCCGCCGCGCCGGGATGCCCGTCCGGCGTACGGCGGACGGCCTCCTCGGCGCACGTCAACGCCTCATCCGCGGCGCCCTGGTCTCCCGTGCGACCGTACCAGTCAAGAAGCGCCGCAGCGAGGTTGCTGAGGCCTGCCGGACGGTCGGGGTGACCCGCTGGCAGGGAGTACGCCACCATGCGAAATGTCTCCACCGTATCGGCCAGGGCCTTCAGGCTTCCATCGTCGTGCCGCTCTGCCATCTCGATCACTCCTCCGCAACCGTCCTGCGCGCGAGAGGCATGGGCTGGCCGACCAATACCGTCGCCGCCCAGTGCAGCCTGTACAGGGGCACCCGCCACTGCGCCCAGTGCTGCGGCGAAAGGCTCGCAGAGAGGCGGCGAAGGGCACCGTAGTCCGCTAGCGCCCTCCGCGCCTCGCTGTACACCCCCGCCTCCGCCGGGGGCTTCCCTGAAGCGGCTTCGTCCCAGAGGCGCACGAATGCGTCCAAATCCCCTCCGCGCAGGCAAAGCACAGCGGCGACCTCGAGCACGAGTTCCTCGCCGGCGCGCTCGCGGGGCTGCTGCACCAGCCAGTTGCCCGCAGCGGCCCAGCCGCCGTCGCGCAATTCCAGTGCAGCCTGACGCATGCAGCTCGCCTTCGACCGGGCGGGGTCGTCGGCGTAGAGCCGACGCAGCCGTGCGCCGAGCCAACACGCCGCCAGGTCGTCGATCGGCCAGAGTGTGGTCGTCAGACTGCGTAGCCCCGCCGCGAGGAATGTGCGCGTGAGTCCTTGGAGGTGGTCGCCGGGTCGCACGGATTCGACGTGGGCAGCGCAGCCGCCGACCTGTGCGTGCTCCGCCGAGGCATGCCCCCGCATCGCCTGGAGGAGTTCGAGGGCGGACACCCAGCCGGGGCCTTCACCCGTCCACATGCGCAGTCGGCTCGCAAGGCCCTCGTCCCTGTCCGGCACCACGTGCGTGGCGAGCGTGAGGCCCCGAAAGGAGCCGGATAGGCGATGCGGCGTCGCCTGCTCCCTGAGTGCCGTCTCCCAGCCAAGGGGCACCGCCAGCGCAGCCTCGGCGAAGCTGCCGGGCAGCGAGGGATCCGGCGCGAGAAGGAGGGGTGGGCTGACGCCGGCGGGCACCCGCTCCGTACAGTAGGCCAGGGTGTCCGCCGTCGGGAGATAGCTGACCGCGAAAGCTTCCCAGAGGATCCCGTCGCGCCACGGCAGGAGGTGCAGCGGCCAGCGGTGCAGTGGGCCCGTTGGGACGACGAGGAGATGCCGCGCTTCCTCCGACGCGCCCTTGGGGTCATGCGCTCCCAGAAGCTGCGACAGCACCGGTTCCAGGACGGCGGCCATGCGCGACATCAGTTCGGAGAGCGCCTCTTCCGCGTCCCGCGACGGGGTGGGGCGCTGCGTCGCGGCATCGAGTTCCCGGGTCCATCGAAGGAGGGTGCTGCCCTCAAGTGGACTCGACGCGCACCGCAGGTCCCTGCCGTCCAGCGCGAAGATTGCGATGCTGTCCTCCAGAGGATAGAGTTCGACGAGCGTCGCGCCCGAGGGGATGGCGGCCTGCACGTCGGCCAGGGAGCGGGGCTTGGCCGCGATCAGGCCCGCGAGTTCGGGGTCTCTCGCCTCCATCTGCGCGAGGGCATGGCGATACTCCGCATATACCTCGCGCCACCGCGCCGTCCCCAGCTGTGCGACGGTCCTGCTCGTCACGCCGTCGGGAGCGTCGAACTCCCGCTCGATCCGGGCGAGTTCGTCCCTAATCTCCTCGATCCGCCGGACGATTTCCGACGTCTCAGGCGTCGCCGCCGGCAGCGTGCGCTGTGCCGCCAAGATGGCTGCGAACAGGCGACCCTTCCCCTGTTCGGCCGCCTCCCAGGCCTGCTCGCGCAGGAGCTGCGCCCGCACCGCATCGCCTTGCTCCTGACTGCGCTGCGCAAGGCCCAGCCGGCAACGCACGGCCCGACGGTATGTGCTCTCCTTGCGTCGGAGGTAGTCCAAGATCGCTCGCTCGCCCGACTGGCGCCCAAGTTCCGACTCCTGAAGTTCGAGCGCCCGTGAGATCGCCTCGTTCGCCTCGGCCCAGTCCCTCTCTCCGTCACGCCGCATGAGCACCCTGGCCAGCGAGGACTGCAGGCGCCTCAGCACTGGGGGCGGCAGTTCGCCGGCCGATGCGAATTCCTGCGCGCCCAAGGCGGCTGCCCTGCGCCACGTGATGGCCGCGTCGAGCGCCGCAGGATCCACGGTGGCGTCGTACCGTTCCTCCAGCGCGGCGGCGAGTCCGCTTCGACGAAGTGGGCCGCTTGGGTGCCCCCTCGGCGTGAGGTCGACCGCCTCTTGCCGCATGTCGATCACGGTCTCCAGCACCTCGGGGTCGCCGGACGCCCGATACAGGGCAAGCAGTCCTCCCGCGAGATTGTTGAGTCGGCCGGGTCTATCCGGACGTCCCGGCGGCGTGAGCTCGACGGCTGCCCGCTTGTGCGCGATCGCTTCCTCCAGCGCCTCCCGCTCGCCCGTCCGCCTGTACCACTCCTGCAGCGCCGTTCCGAGGTTGTTCAGGCATGCGGCCCGATCGGGGCTGCCCTCCGGGGAGAGGTCGACGGCCTTCCGCTTGCACGCGATCGCTTCTTCGAGCGCAGGTTTCTCCCTCGTGAGCACGTACCATGCCTGCAGCGTGTTCCCGAGGTTCGAAAGCGTCCTGTGACGGCCCGCGTCGGTCTTGGTCTTGTGCCTGAGGGCCGCCCGGTTGCATTCGATGGACTCTTCGAGCGCCGCCCGCTCCCCTGTCCGCTGAAAGCGTGCGTGCAGCGCAGCGCCGAGGTTCATGAGGTAGACGTCGAGATCTGGGAGTTCCGGGGGTGCCAGACGCAAGGCCTCGCGTCTGCACTCGACCGCCTCCTCGAGGTCCGCGAACCTACCGGTCAGCATAAAGCGCATGTGCAGGCCGTTTCCGAGGCCGGTGAGACTCTTGCGACGTTCCGTCGGCGCGTTGCGCGCGAGCTGCAGCGACGCGCGGCTTCGCCCGATGGCCTCGTCCACCGCGAAGGCGTCGCCCGTCCGCTCGTAGAGCGTACGCAGCGCTTTTGCCAGACTGCGCAGCCGACGCGGCAGCTTCGGATCCGTCCGAGGCGTCCGGGCGACCGCCTCACGCTTTCGCAAGATCGCCTCCTCCAACTGCGGTAGGTCGCCCGAGCGCCTGTACCCCTCCTCGAGCACGGAGCCGAGGTCGTGCAGCCTTGCGGGCAGCGAAGGATCTTCGGGCGGTGTCCCTTCCAGCGCCAGACGCCGGGACGCGATCGCCTGCGCGAGCGCATCCCGCTGCCCGGTAAGCCGATACCAGCGGGTCATCGCCGCGGCGAGTCCGGCCGATCTCGCCGGGTAGTCCGGGTGGTGCTGCGAGGTTGCCTGCAGGGCGCTGCGGTGGAGTTGCACGGCCTCTTCGAGAAGGGCGCGATCTTCGGTGCAGTCGTACAGGCGGCAAAGTTCCCTGCCGAGTCCTGCTTCCAGGGCAGGACGTTCCGGGTCCCCGGGGGTGCAGGAGGCGAGCGCCGCCCGGGCCTTCACAACCGCACGCCGCCGTACGCCTGCTTCATCTCCCCGTGGCGCCACCTCTGCCCCTCCTTCCGCAGTACGGGACACGGACGCGAGGACCGTCCCTCATGCGGGGCGCGCAGGATGCACTATTCCCCGCTCTGGCCCCCGTGGGCCGTCCGGTCCCCGAGCACGTCCTCCCACTCGATCAGGATGTCTCCCACCGCTTCCGGCGGCAGGGGGCACTCGCCTATTCCCGCTTCGTCGAGATGGATCTCGGCGATGGTCTCGACACCGTCCTTCGCGACGAGCCGGACGATGGCGCCCGCAAGTTCCCGGTGCGCGGTGACCTCCAGCACGGGAGATTCATCCGGCGCCTTCCGGAGGGCGAACGCGAGCTCCTGCGACGGATCCGGGCTGCCCCGCATGGCGAACGCGGGCGAGGGAAGCGCCGTTGCGTGCCACGTGCCCCGGACCGCCTCCAGGAGGCCGGCAAGGATCGACCTGCCCTCCGGCTTCGGATCGGCCGCCGGTGCTCCCTGTCGCCAGAAGTAGGCGGGTGGGACCCCCAGGATCCGGGCGAGGGCCTCGATGTCCTCGTCCTCAAGTTCCGCCTGCGTCAGGAGGCCCCGTTCCAGGAGTTCGAGGCGAAGATCCCCCACCCCGGACGTGGTGCCCAATGCCTCGCGGCTGAGGTGCGCCTTGCGTCGCAGCCGACAGACTTCCGTGCCGACAAGCGCGCTGTAGGCGTAGAACCGGGGGGTCATCTGCGCCTCGAGCGCCCGGTCCGCCATGTCGACGAGGTGCGATTGCGTGTCACCGGACTGCGCTTCCCTCTCCATTTGCATCACCCTCCTGCCGCTGGCCGCCCGACACGGGCAGAAACCATCTCGCTTCGGCCGCGAAGCGGATAACGATGGCCACAAACCTCGAAGGACGCTTGGACTGCGCGTCCGGCGCGAGCATCCTCGCCACCAGTTCCGTGAGCACCTGTCGGCTGTAGCGGCCGCCATCGCGCAGCGCGGAACGCAGGTCCGCATCCGGAAGTCCGAAGACGTCCAGGACATGTTCCACGTACGCCTGCTTCCCCTGGATGAAGAGGCGCTCGAGCGGCTCTTCCGGCGGCTCCCGGAGGAGGGCGCCTGCGAACGTCGAGGGGCCGGGATATCCGGCCGCAGCTGAGATCTCCTCGAGGAAGGCGTCCCGGGCCCGCAGCTTGCCCACACGCTCCGCCGGCGTGAGCGTCGCACTCTCACGGGTCGGGTGTATGTACGTGCAGCCCTCCCACGGCCCAAAGCGTTCGAAGTAGGCGCGATTGCGTCCGGAAAGCGCCTGGCTGGCCTCTTCGAACAGGTAGCTCCAGCGCGAGACGTAGGCCGCCCTGCGGCGGTGCCATTCGCGACGCAGCAGTTCCTCCTCCGGCGTCGGGGTCTTCGCATGCAACCTTCGGCGCATGTCCGCCTGTTCTTCGTGTCCGTGCATCGCGGTCCCAGAGCTCGGCTTCGCCTTTCGCCGAAGCGGGGTGAGGTCGACGACGATCACATCGTCCTCGCTCTCTCCATCGGCGTCCTTCTCGGTATCGCCGAGGCGGTCGAGCCACCCCTGCGGCGCCTCCTCGCTAGCCAGCGTCAGCAGGCGCCCGAGCATCATCCTCTTCTGGCCGCGCGGCGTGATCAGGCTCCATGTTGGATGCTGCAGGTAGCCGCCGGCCGTCTCGACGCCGTCCCTCGGTCGCCTCATAGGGAATCCGAACAGGAGATCCCGCGAAAAGCTCCGAGAGATCCCCTCTGCCGAATACGGATCGAACAGGTCTCCCCCGCCCATCTGCCGCAGTGCGGAGAGCGCCCAGTCTGCGTAGTAGCGGTCCAGGAGATCGAGCGGCTGGATGTAGTCGCGCTCTTCCTCAAGCCCCCCATCGCAATCCTCGATCGTCCGCTGGACGGCGGCATCTGCCGATTTGCGCCACCAAAGCCCGCTCGCGCCCGCGAAGGTCGCGTCTCCGCTTCGCTTCGCCCACCACCAGTGCTGCAGCCGGGCCAGAGCCTCGAGTTCCTGGTCCATTGGCTTACTGCCCTCCCTTCCGGGCGCAGTATTCTGTCATGCCCAGAAGACTCCTGCGCTTTTCCCTTTCCACGGCCCGTGGCTCTTGCGTAGTGGAGAGGCTCACCCGCTGCGGACCGATGCCGGCAGAAGGCGGTCGCGCAGCACGTCCCATTCGTGCCGCATCAGGCCGTAGTGCAGCACATCGCAATAGTCGCCTCCCCAGTAGTGGCCGTCGCGTGTCGCCCCCTCCAGGCGGAAGCCCGCCTTCTCGAGGTTGCGCGAAGAGCGTCCGTTGAAGCTGTAGACGTCGGCCGCAACCTTGCGGACCGGAACGCTCAGGTGATAGAAGAGGCGCTCGAGGAACTCGAGCCCCGCCCTTGCGCCGAGCCCCGCCGCCCGACGGTCTGGCCGGACGTAGCCAGCGAAGTAGCAGCGCTGGAGAACGGGCGAGTACGAGTACGAGAAGAACCAGCCGCAGGGCGCATGGTCTCTCTCGTCCTCGACCACAAGGTGGAGGAGGTCTTCCTGCAGGTAGCGCCGGATCTCGTCCTGGAACTGCTGTGGGTTGTTCATCTCGGGTCTGCCGCGCCAAAGGTAGGATTCTTGCTCGTCGCGCGCCCAAAGGAACATCTGCGGCAGGTCCTCCGCGCGTACTTCCCGTAGGCAGAAGGCCGTCGAGCGATGTCCGAGGGGAACGGCGTCCGCCGACGCGTGCATCTCTCCACCCTCCTCCGGCAAGGGGCCCCGCCGCCGGGGCCCCTTGCCGGTGTCACTTGTGCGTGTCCCTGATCTCGGAGCCGGTCCCGTCGCGGTAGTGCTCCCTTCCGTAGGAGTCCCTGGACGACGATCCGATCTCCTGGCCCTTGGCGTCGCTGTGGTGACCGACTCCGTCGGTGCCGTAGGTCGAGTGGTCGTAGTTCCGCCCGTAGGCGTCGCGCGGCGTGCTGGGACGGTCGTCTGCCATCGAGATCACCTCCCTCCCGAAACGTCAGGCACAGCTTCATCTGTCCCTGCAATAGGGAAAGCGCACGTGCGGGAGACGGCGTTACATCGCCTTTCTCCGCGCGGGCGGCATGCTCCAGCGAAAATCGAGTAGGGTGGCGCCGGGTGATCAGCCCGGCGTCTCACTGAACCGGACGTGCGTTTTCCGCATCCGGCTCCTGAGAGACCTTAAGCAGTTCGGAACTGCTCCAAACAGAGAAACCGGCAGGGCCTCCAGGTCTGGGAGTCCCAGTTGCTGAAGGTGGCTATTAGGCAGGGCAAGGCTGAGGAGCGGACTCGCCGAGTTCCGCCACCGTCGCATGG
>JAKAPV010000075.1 GCA_021806845.1 Bacillota bacterium
CTGGCTGGTGCCCGCTCACGCCGCCGCTCGCGACAGGAAGGTGCGTCGAGCGCAGCCATTCCTCCGGAGAGTCCTGGGGTTTGAGGCTGGGGTACCAGCCATGCTGCTCCGCGATCTTGTACAGCTCATAGGCCATCTCCAGGTGGTGGCGCGAGACATCGGCCAAAGTGCGGCGGATCGTCGTCTGCGAGGCCTCGGTCGCCGCGGTGGTCGCGGCCACGGACAAGGTCTTGCAGGCAACCAGGCAGTCCATCACCATGGTGCGATCGGTGATGCGGCCAGACGGCTGCGGCCGTACCGTTTGGCGGTTCGGCTTCTGGCCCCCGCCGATCGTCCCTCTGCCGACATTCCCCACACTGTGCGCCGCGCTGTGCGCGCCCCCGTCCTGGGCGAAGCCAAGGAGCTCCGAGTAGGTCTGCTCGTACGTCCTGAGGTGCGCGGAGAATATCGACTCGAGTTCGCGGTCATCCGTCTCGTCGACGTAGTACGCGAGCTTGTCGACCATCGTCGCCGTCACCAGCAGGATCTCATGCAGCCCCATCGCCTCGGACACGGACAGTTTCGTACCGACCAAGCGGGCAGCCCCCTTCTGGTTCTTGCCTGCCCCCGCGGGCAGGCATCAGTAGGGTGCATCGCGGTCCGCGCGATATGACGGCACTTTCTGTCCCTGCAGGTCTTCACACCCAAGCGATCAATAGAGCGTGCGCAGCGCGGAAATGAGGTTCGCGACATCTGGGCTGCCGACGCCGACCTGCGGATCGTAGCGCAGGCGGTTCGGGGTGCGCAGCGCGTTGCCGTCATAGCGCGATGCGGCGACGCTGTAAATCGCGCGCGGCGCATTGCCGACCGCCGGTACGGCCATGCGCACGAGCGCCCAGATGGCCGCCCAGGCGGGCGCGCCGACGCTGGTGCCGCCGGAGACCCACCACGCCCCCTTCCAGTAGACGGAGACGCCTGTTTGCAGGTTGCCGACGAACGAGACGTCCGGCACCATGCGCAGCGCGTCGCCGCTCAGGCCCTCTTGCCAGTAGGGCGCAGGGAAGATCGACTTCCCGTAGCTCGAGCCGCTGCCCGGCCCGTTCCAGTAGGTTTCGAAGAAGGACGCGAGGTTGCGCTCGAAGAGCGTCGTCCCGCCGACGCTCACGACGCTCGGGTCGGCGCCTGGCCAGGAGAGGGTAGGGGGGCCGGCCGTCTGCAGGTTGTCCCCGGCTGCGGCGAAAATCGACATGCCGCTGTCGAGCAGCGCCTGCAGGGTAGCGCTCGGCGCGCGGTCCTGCTGGGCGCTTTGCTGTACGCCGTACGAGACGCTCGCGATCGACGCCCCCTCGAAGGAGGCCGCGCGCAGCGAGTTCGCGAGGTCCTGCGGGAAGTCGGCGGCGGAACCGCTCGCGACGTCCTCGACGACGAGGATCTGGGCGAGCGGGGCGATCGCGTGCGCCCACTCGACGTCCATCGTCGCCTCCTCTCCCGAGGGAAGCGGAGCGCCGCCCGGGTGGATGACGTTGATGCTCGGGGTGGGGAGGCCGAACGTATTGTCGAAGGTCGTGATATCGGAAAGCGCGATGCCCTGCCGCTCGTAGAGGACGATCTCCTGGCCCTGGCCGAAGTCTCCCCCGATCCAGGTGTTGTAGATGTTATACGCCCGGGCGATCGTCTGCGGGGAAAACCCGAACGGGGGCAGGGTGAGCCCGGCAGCCGGGGGACCGCTCACGGAGAAGCGCACGCTCGCGGTCGCGTGCTCGCCGGTCCGCCCGTCGGTTACCGTGACCTTCAAGGTGTAGGTGCCCCGCTGGGCGTTCGCGCCGAACGGCACTGTTTCTTGCTGGGCATGGATGCCGTCCATCATCGGTGCGGGGTTTCCGGACGGGTCGTAGAGGGTCCAAAGGTAGCCGAGGGCATCGCCGGGACGGTTGCCGGAAACGTTCGCGCTCACGCCGAGCACGCTGCCCGGCTCCAGCGACCGGACCGGCAGGGAGATGCCCACCCGCAGCGAGCTCGACGTCGACGTGCCCTGCGGCCAGGTCATGTGCAGGTCGAGCACCCCGGCGAGCAGGGAGGCCGGCATGTAGGAAGTGTTCAGGGCGTACAGCGCATCCGGCAGCCGCTCGCTGCCAACCTGCAGCGTGCGGCCGGCCGGGGTCTTTTCCCTGCCGTTCACGACGAGGCGCAGATAGCGCGGCTGCACCGTGAACGCACCTTGGAACGATGCCTGGACGGCTCTTGGCGACGCCTTTGGGATGCGGATCGGGCCCCCGCCGAGGGTGATCATGGAGTACCTCGGCTCCCAGCCGATCCCGGTGCCAGCGAGCATCGCAACGTAGCGGACCGCGATATAGACGTGTCCCAGGTAGATCAAGGTGACGGGCGCGTAGCTGCGTCCGTTGAAGAATGCGTCGCCCGGCAGGGCCACGCTGTGGCCCCCGAGCAGGAAGGGCTGGGTTTCCGCGTACGCGGTGACATATGCGGCCAGGGCCGGCAGGGGGCCCAGCAGCACGAGCGCCGCGCCGAGGACGGCCGCCAGCGCGCGCCTCATGGCTGCAGCGGCACGATGCGAACGGTGTCCCCGCGGACGGTCCCGGTCGCCCGCAAAGTGCCCTCCGGCAGTTCGACAGCGCAGCGCGCGCCGAACACAAGCGGCGGCGAGAAGCCGTTGCGCGGCAGGCGCATCGCATGGATCACGCTGCCCGTGCGGTCGAGGAAGACGACGTCGATCGCAAACCGCATGCCAACGCCGTGAACGCTGGAGCAGGGCTGGATCACGAGCCCGCTGCCGCCCGGCAGCTCGCTGCGGCCGAGAAGGCCCCGCAGACGCGAAGCGAACGTGGTGGCGATTTCCGCATCGCTCGCCAGTTCCGTGCCGCGGGTCTCGTTGACGATGCGCGCGCGCGTGTCCACACCCCCTGTATTTGCTTGTACGCCGCCAAAGGGCCGATGCCTGCTTGAACCATGAGCCGCAGTCGTCGTCAAATGTTAGAATGGGATCTGCAGATCATCGGGCTAGTACGACGTTCCGGCTGGCGCCTTGCGCGCCCCGGCGTCTTCATGCCTATACGCTGGCTGGTACGGATTTTGTGAGGAGGTCTTCGGGAGTGGAACGCGAGCTGGGCACCTTCCGCGTCAAGGCCGGGCTGGCCGAGATGCTCAAGGGCGGCGTGATCATGGATGTCGTCAAGCCGGAAGAGGCGGTGATCGCCGAACGCGCGGGCGCCGTGGCCGTCATGGCGCTGGAGCGCGTGCCGGCCGACATCCGGGCCGCCGGCGGGGTCGCCCGCATGGCGGATCCGCGGATCATCCGCGAGATCATGGACGCCGTCACGATTCCGGTGATGGCGAAGGCCCGTATCGGCCACTTCGTCGAGGCGCAGATCCTCGATTCGCTCGGGGTGGACTACATCGACGAGTCCGAGGTCCTGACTCCGGCCGACGAGCAGTACCACATCGACAAGACCAAGTTCAAGGTGCCGTTCGTCTGCGGTGCGCGCAACCTCGGAGAGGCGCTGCGGCGCATCGCGGAGGGTGCGGCGATGATCCGCACGAAGGGCGAGCCGGGCACGGGCAACGTCGTCGAGGCGGTGCGCCACGCGCGGACCGTGAACGCCGAGATCCGCCGCGTCGCCGCGGCCCCCGCAGACGAGCTGCCGACGATCGCGAAGGAGCTCGGCGCCCCCTTCGAGCTGGTGCAGCAGGTGCATGACCTCGGCCGGCTGCCGGTCGTGAACTTCTCCGCGGGCGGCATCGCGACGCCAGCGGACGCAGCGCTGATGATGCAGCTCGGCGTGGACGGCATCTTCGTCGGCTCGGGCATCTTCAAGTCGGCGGATCCCGAGGCGAGGGCACGCGCCATCGTCCGGGCCACGACGCACTACCAGGACCCCGAGGTGCTGGCGGAGGTCTCGACAGGCATTGGCGAGGCGATGCGCGGCATCGAGATCTCCCGTATCGCACCGGAGGACCGCATGCAGGAGCGTGGCTGGTAGAGTGACGCAGATCGGCATCGCTGCGGTCCAGGGCGCGGTGCGCGAGCACGAGCGCGTGCTGGCCGCACTCGGCGCCAGGACGAGCCTCGTGCGCCGCAAGGAGGATCTCGACGGCCTCGATGGCCTCGTGCTGCCGGGCGGCGAGTCGACCGCGATCGGCATGCTGCTCGAGGAGTACGGGATCGCGGACGTCCTGCGCAAGGGCGAGATCCCGGTGTTCGGAACCTGCGCGGGCATGATCCTCCTCGCGAAGGAGATCGAGGAGAGCAGTCAGCCGCGCCTTGGCCTCATGGACATCACCGTGCGGCGCAACGCGTTTGGGCGCCAGCGCGAGAGCTTCGAAGAGGAGATCAGCGTGCCCGCGATCCAGGGCGGGCCGCTGCACGCCGTGTTCATCCGGGCGCCCTACGTGACGTCCGTCGGCAGGGACGTCGAGGTGCTCGGCACGGTTGACGGCAAGATCGTGCTCTGCCGCCAGGGCAGGATGCTCGCGGGATCGTTCCACCCCGAGCTGACCGACGACCGGCGCCTGCACCGGTACTTCCTCGAGGAGGTCGTCGGCGAGCGCGCCCGACTTGCCTAAGCGCGCCAGCCCTGCTACAATCCGAGCACAAACGAGAACTTCTCGCGACGATGGGGACTGTCCCCGCGGACGCTGCGAAGAGAGCCGGCGGATGGTGCGAGCCGGTGCAGCGAGCGGAAGGCTTCCACCCCGGAGCGGCCGGCGAAGAGCCGGACGAGCGGCGCCCGTTACCGCGCCATGGAGCCGCACCCTGCGGGTGCGGGAAAAGGGTGGCACCGCGGCCGATCGCCCCTTGGCGACGGCCGCTTTCATGTTTGCTGCGGGGGAGGATGCGATATGGAGGCGCTAAGGTTCAGAGATGGCGTGCTGGAGATCCTGGACCAGCGCCTCCTGCCCTTCGAGGAGCGCTACCTCCCGGTGCGGGACGCCCGCGGCGCGAGCGAGGCGATCCGCGACATGGCGGTGCGCGGCGCACCCGCGATCGGGCTCTGCGCTGCGTACGCCGTGGCACTCGCCGCACGGGAGGCAGCAGCCGCGCCCGACGCGGCGGGCAAGCTCAGCGAGCTTACGGGGGAGATCGCGGCCGCGCGCCCGACGGCGGTCAACTTGCGCTTTGAGGTGGAGCAGGCGCTGGCGGCGCTGCCGAAGCACCCGGCCGGCTGGTACGAAGCGGCCTTGCGCTACGCGGAGGGGCGCAGCCGCGAGCAGGCCCTGGAGGATGCCGCGATCGCGCAGCACGCGCTCGAACTCTTCCGCCCCGGCATGCGCGTGCTGACGCACTGCAACACGGGTGGACTCGCGACCGGCGGCAGCGGTACGGCGCTTGGCGCGATCATCCACGCGCACCGCGCGCTCGGGCTTGCGGAGGTGCTGGCGGACGAGACGCGGCCCCGCCTGCAGGGCGCCAGGCTCACCGCCTATGAACTGCAGCGCGCGCAGGTTCCGCACCACCTGATCGTCGACGGCGCCGCCGCGCACTTCATGGCGCAGGGGCGCGTCGACCTCGTGATCGTCGGGGCCGACCGCATCGGCGAGGATGGCCGCACGGCCAACAAGATCGGCACCTATATGCTGGCGGTGCTGGCGCACCACCACGGCATCCCCTTCGTTGTCGCGGCGCCGCGGTCGAGCTGCGACACAAGCTGGCGCGATGACGGCGCGATCGAGATCGAGGAGCGATCTATGGAGGAGGTGCTCGCGCCGCTCGGCACCCGCTTCGCGGCGCAGGGCAGCTCCGCCTACAACCCGGCGTTCGACGTCACCCCGGGCGAGCTCGTGACGGCTATCGTCCGCGAGGACGGACTGTTCCGGCCACCCTTCCGGTTGCGCTGAGCATGAGGAGGTAGAGGGAGATGCACGATCCGAAGAAGCTGCGCGAGGAGACAGCGGAGTACCGCCGCAGGCTTGCGCGGCGCGGCGCCGCGGAGCTGCTGGACGCCGCGCTTGCGGTGGACGGCAGGCGGCTTCAGACGCTGCGGCGGGTCGAGGACCTGCGCGCGGAGCGAAACCGCGCGACGGAGGAGATCGCGAAGAAGCGCAAGGCGGGCGAGGACGCGCAGGCCGACATCGAGCGCATGCGGACCATGGGGGAGGACCTCAAGGCAAGCGAGGCCGCGCTCGCGGCGCTCGAGGAGGAAGTGCAGGGGCTCTGGCTGCAGATCCCCAACTATCCGGCCGACGATATGCCCGACGGGGAGGAGCCACGCGAGGAGCGCGTGCACTTCACGGCGCCCGTCTTCGATTTCGAGCCGAGGCCCCACTGGGAAATCGGGACGGCGCTTGGCATCCTTGACTTCGACCGCGCGACGCGCATGTCGGGGTCGCGCTTTGCGCTGCAGCGCGGCATGGGGGCGCGCCTTGAGCGCGCCTTGATCAACTTCATGCTTGACGTACACACGGGCCGCGGCTATGAGGAGGTCTTACCGCCCTTCCTCGTCCAGGAACCGGCTCTCTACGGAACCGGCCAACTGCCGAAGTTCCGCGAGGACATGTTCCAGACCCAGACCGGCCACTTCCTGATTTCCACCGCGGAGATCCCGGTGACGAACATGCACCGGGAGGAGATCCTGGACGCGAAGGACCTGCCGATCCGCTACTGCGCGTACAGCGCCTGTTTCCGCTCGGAGGCGGGATCGGCGGGCAGGGACACGCGCGGGCTCATCCGCCTGCACCAGTTCAACAAGGTGGAGCTCGTGCACTTCACGCGCCCGGAGGAGTCGATGCAGGCGCTCGAGCAGATTGTGCGCGACGCCGAGGAGATCCTCCAGCGCCTGCATCTCCACTACCGCGTCGTCACGCTGCCGACGGGAGACTACGGCTTCTCGGCCCACAAGACGTACGACATCGAGGTCTGGCTGCCTTCGGCGAACATGTTCCGCGAGATCTCGTCGGCGACGAACTTCCTCGACTTCCAGGCGCGGCGCGCCAACATCCGCTACCGCGACGAAGATGGCCGCGTGCGCTTTGTCCATACGCTCAACGCATCGGGCCTCGCCGTCGGAAGAACGATGGCGGCCATCCTGGAGCAATATCAGCAGGCGGACGGAAGCGTTCGGATTCCAGATGCGCTGCAGCCGTACATGGGCACCGATCGCATCCGGCGTGCAGAGGGCGCCGCGCAGTAACATGCGGCCCGAGGATGCTCCCCGCGGGTTCTCGGCACCTCGACAGACACATGGCGTAGGAAAGGAAAGGACCGCCGCAATCAATCCGCGGCGGTCCTTTATCGCTGGTCGATCGGGAGGCGGCTCAGTGCTTCGGGTTCGCCTTCGCGTAGGCGAGGACCGCGAAATCGAGGGCGCTCGCTTCCTTCACGTGGAACGCCTGGGTGCTGATCAGGTTCGCTTCGGGCCGGTTGCTCAGGAACCCGCCCTCGACGAGGATCGCCGGCATCGTCGTGCGGTACACGACGTAGAAGCCGCGGCGGTAGATGCCGGCGTTCGTGAGGCCCGTGGCTGCGACCATCGCCTGCTGGACGTCCTTCGCGAGCGACGCGGAGCGCGGCCAGTAGTAGTAGGTCTGCACGCCGTGGCTTTGCGCCGAGCCGTCGTTCTGGTGGATCGAGAGGAAGAGGTCCGCGTGCACCTTCTCCGCCAGCGCGACGCGGCGAATCAGGCCCTGAACCGGGGGCGGAGCTGGATCGTAGGCGCCGCGCGTGATGTAGACCGCGGCCCCCTGCGCGCGCAGATCCGCGACGAGGCGATCACCGATGTCAAGGACATTCTGGTCCTCCGAGACGCCGTTCACGCCCCGGGCCCCGGTGTAGTTCCCGTAGCGCGGATCCCGCCCGTGTCCCGGATCCACCACGATCGTCCACCCCTTGAGGCGCCCGCCTCCGGCACTCGTGCCGGATGACGCGGAGCCCGCCGCAGGCGAACTGCTGCTGGACTGCTGTGAGCCGCCACCGGTCTTCGGCGTGGAAGCCACCTGGCCACTTGCGCCCACAACGGTCACCGTCACGTCTTGGATACCGAAGTTCAAGACCTGAGCGTCTGGCGCGTTGATGAAGATGTCGATGCGGTTCCCCTTGATGGCGCCGCCCGTGTCCACCGCCACGGCGTAGAAGCCGCCAGAGGGTAGCATCGAAGAGTGGTATCCCGAGACGTAGAGGCGCGTACCGAGCGGGATCACCCGAGGATCCACTGCGACGTCCCCTGGCTTGAGGGGCTTGCCGTAGTAGTCTACGGGGCCGTACGGATAGTTGTCCTTGAGGCTCGGACCGTACGCGGTCGCGACAAGCGAGAGCGTCTGGCCGGGTGCCAGAGCCGCCGCCTTCGCCGGTTCGATCGTTCCCGGAGCCGCAAACGCTGATGCCAGGACAAAGGTACCAAGCAGCGCAAGGATCGGGCGCAAACGGTCCACTCCTTGACGCCTGCGGGGTTAGCTGACGGGTTGGGGGCAAGGTTCCCCCGGGAGCCGGACTCCCTTCACCCCATGCGGTGGGTCCCCCGCGCTCGCCTCTAGGCGAACTTCGGCGCGTGGGACAAGGTTACATAAGAGTAGCTCATACGTCAGGTCCTATATGCCGCTGGCAGCGCGGGATATCTGATGTTGCGGAGGCGAAAGGCCGCATTACCTCAGAAAACTGGACGGTGCATAGGCGATCCCACATGGTGGCAAGTTGTTGGTTCGATTATTGGGCCCGCAATAATGACCTGCGCGCACAAGTCACATTGTGAGATTTCCGATATTTTTGCACAAATGAAAGAAATTGCTTCCTCTCGCTCTACGTGCAGTCACGAGAAGACATGAAAGACAGCGCCATAACTGTCTTGATTCAGAAATGGCACTATCTAAATGGGCCCGATTACAGGGACACGCGGACTCTGCCTGCGGAGGTTTGAGTTCTCTCGGCCAGGAGTTGCCGCACTACTTCCAAGGCTGCTTCCGATGACACAGTTTGTACGCTCGTTGGGATCACGTTACACGCGACCATCCAGGCTACGTATCGCTTTATGGACATGGAGCCAGCTATGTCAGACTCATTGCGGGAGATCGAGGACTGAGTGGTATGCAGGATAGCAGCCAAATCTTGTTGTGAAAGTCCCGCGTCACAACGGGCCCGATAGAGTTGACGGGACATTCCGCGAAGGAACTGCTCGCATAGGAACTCCACAGCACGCTCCTCGCTGTCTCCAATAGCTTCGAGCAGGCCCTGTTCCAGGGTGCCGGTGATGCGTACCGGTCCATCATTGTGTTCAGTCATTGACGATAACCCCCCGCCAAACATCTCTCGCGCGTTCCGCTGCCGTTCGTAGACGTCGATTATTTTCTTCACCGGTTTTCCTAAAGGCAGTCAATAAGTACATCACACATTCCATAGTTGGGTCCGTCATAATCATATACACTATGCGGTACTGCTTCTTTATCGGTTTGATTTCAGCTAATCCGTACTTACGTGTGTCATTAGAGAGCGAAGGCAGGTTCCTCCATCCGAAACGTTTGGTTAATTCTGGTTCTCTCCACCCGTCTTCAAGCGCTCCAACAAAGTCCAAAACACCGATATTGCATTTACGTCCATCCTCACCCAGAGCTCTGATCTCGCGATCGTACTGCAGAAGTCTGTACACTTCCACCGCTTCGCACCTCAGTATATAGCATTTAAGCGATAGGATACACATTGAATTTTCGACAAAAAACGCTAATCTAGGTATGTTTCTCCAATGCGAAACGGGCTCCTGCGAGGACTGGTTGGTTGGAAGCGATCGCATCTGTGTAGCGCTGATGCGCTCAAGCCGCATATTGGAATCGATCGCGTCCGGCGCGGAGAGGGCGTCGTGCTATAATAAGCGGCGCCATCGGAGGGGTGGCCGAGCGGTTGATGGCGACGGTCTTGAAAACCGTTAAGGTGATGAGCCTTCGTGGGTTCGAATCCCACCCCCTCCGCCAATGTTTTACGACGGCTACGGCGGTGCCTTCTGCTGATATTGCGCAGCAGACCTGCGGCCCGCAAAGGCATGAGACATGTTCCTCGCAAGCCGCACGCAACATCAACCAGCATTTGAAAGCGGGTGTCCGCCACGATCGGCACGAACCGGGCCATGGGGTTCGGAGATGTCCTGGATGCGGCGTTTCAGGTGTACCGCAGCGCCTTCTGGCAGCTCGCGCTGATCCAGGCGGCCGTGGCGGTCCCGGTCGCGCTCGTGCAGTCGCTCGCCCTGCACGACACCGTCACGAGCGGCGCCGCGCTGAGCCTCGCGGTCGTGGAGCGAAACCTGCCCTGGTCGCTGCTCACCGGCCTGCTCGGACTCGCACAGGCGGCTGCAGTAGGTGCGCTCGCGCAACAGGCCGTAGCGGGCGAACCGCTGCATCCCGGTGCGGCATATAGCGGTGTCCTGCGCCGCTTGCCCTCTCTAGCGGGCTTTGGCATCGTGGGCGGCATCGTCGTGGGCCTCTTGAGCATGGTCTTCGTGATTCCGGGACTTGTCGCGTTCGTCTACCTGGCTCCCGCGCTCTTCCTCGTGACGCTCGGCGGCGAGGGCGTGTTCCGCGCCGTCGGGCACAGCTTGCGGCTCGTACAAGGGTATTTCTGGCGGGTGCTTGGAGTGCTCTTGATGGCCGGCCTGCTGGTATTCATCATCAACCTCTTCGTTTCGTTGGTTGCCACGGTCGTTTCCAACCCACTGCAGAATCCGCTCGGCGCAGCGGTATCGGTCATCGCGGTGACGACGATGCTCAGCGCGCTGCTCGGCAGCTTCCCCATCGTCGCCCTGTATCTGCAGTATGTGGACCTGCGCGTGCGCAAGGGTGAAGTCGTTGCCGATTGATCGCCGGGCGCGCCGCGTGGTACAATGCTCTAGCTTCGCCGCGGAGGGATACCCAAGTGGCTGAAGGGGCGGTCCTGCTAAGACTGTAGGGGGCGTTATGCGTCCCGCGAGGGTTCAAATCCCTCTCCCTCCGCCAGAAATTTGGCGCGCACCCGGACTTCGGGTGCGCGTCGCGTTTTGCTTTCAGTTCGCTGCCCCGGCAAGCGAGGCAAGGCGCAGGAGCGGAGTCGGATCCTGCGGGGACGGGAAGTCGCCCCAGACGTCTCCGACGGCGAGCAGGCGACGGGGAACCGTGCGCAGCGTAAAGTCCTGCGGCCGCACGTGCCGCAGTTCCTGCGCGGTGATCGGGCAGCTGACAGGTGCGCCCGGCTGCGCGCGCAGGCTGTAAGGGGCAGCGAGGGTGTGCCCGAACGCGTTCTGTCCGTAGTCGAAGTAGACGCCGGTCCGCTTCGCGACGGTACGCTCGAGCGTTACGAGCTGCGGCGCCGCCCTGCGGATCTCCTGGCCAAGCCCCTTCATCGCCAGCATGATTTCGTGGCAGGTGGGGCCGCGGCGAATCGGGAGAAAGAAATGGATGCCGGTCGCCCCCGACGTCTTGACCAGCGCCCGCAGGCCGAGCGCCTGCAGCGCAGAGAGTGTCATCTGCGCAACCGCCCGGGCCTCGTCGAAGCCGGCGGGCGGCATCGGGTCGAGATCGACGACGGCGATGTCGGGATGGTCCGCGTCCGGAATCGACACAGGTGCCGTATGCAGCTCGATGGCGCCCTGTCCCACGACGTAGGCGAGCGTTTCCCGGTCCTGCAGCCGGATGTAGCGGGTCTC
>JAKAPV010000076.1 GCA_021806845.1 Bacillota bacterium
TCCGATCTGAACCGGCCCTCAGAACCAAAAGCGAAAGGGGCCGACCTTGTCCATCATGACTAGCCCATGACGCCACTAAAACCCTCGACGAGGATATCCACAATCCGATGCGCGTAGATCCCGTTCAGGTCGAGGTCTGGGTCAAAGATGCTGACATCCGCGCCCACGGCACCAGGGGCAAGCTCCCTCAGGGGGTGCGTGACCTGATCGGCGTCCAAACCACCCGGGTCGGCGCTGTCCACCGCCGGCATGATATTGGGGTCAAGAATGTCCACGTCCAGATGGAGCCAATAGCCGGCGAGACGTGAGTTGTCGAGTTCGGCGCGTATGGCGTCTGCCACCGCCAGAGCGTCACCGTCAACGATCACGGAAGCCGGAATCGCCTTCGCGAGCAACCCGCGCACCTCTGCCAAATGTTCGTCCTCATTGCGGCAACCGACGTGGATCGTATCGGCGGGTCGAAAGTACGGTCCGAGACCGTCGATGTCGGCGATCACGGGCCAGTGCAATCCCGTCACCGCAGCAAGATCTTCCCCCGCCAGACTGGCGCACATCGCCGAATTGCCCGGATGACGGAAGTCGGTGTGACCGTCCATGTGCACCAACCCGTGGCGAGCGACCCGGCGAAGTGCAAGCCCCACCCCGACCAGGAGGCTACAGTCCCCTCCGATGATCAGAGGGAAGTGTCCGGAAACCCGAAGCTCCTCGATACGGGCGGCGAGCCGTCTGGTGTGCTTGATGATCGCTCCCAAATTGCGCAAAGTACCAGGCGTGGCATCGTCGACGTATCGTCCCGGCAGCACTGCCCCCGCATCGATGGCACCCAATTCCCCGAGGCGACGGAACAGGCCCGCCTCGCGCAGTGCCTCGGGTGCCTTCGCACACCCTGGAACGCTCGTCGGCTGGGGAGGGCGCAGGCCCAAATTGGTGGGTGCGGAAACTAACGCAATCCTCTTCAACCCGTCCGACCTCCAGATGTGCCACCGCGCATCCGCCAGATAAGTGAACGGACATCACGTGCCGCCATCGGTCATCCCGCAGCATCTCAACGGGGCCACATTCGGCTCCTCGCTGTTTCGAGTGGTGAGAGGGGGTAGATAGGCCAGGTGTAGAAAAGGGAAGCGACCGATGGCTTGCTCGTGTAAGCCGAAGGCACAACGAGCGAGAGAGTGAAGAGATTGAGTCAAGAGGAACTGTTCCGGGCAGCCCTCGGGTTGGAAGAGCCATGGACGGTGGGCAAGGTCGAGTTCTCCGTGGATGAGCAGAGACTGGACATCTGGCTTGCGTATGGGGAAGGCGCGCAGTTCGCGTGTCCCTATGGGGATGCGGTGCAGCTCCAGCCCTATGACGCACGTGAGCACACGTGGCGGCACTTGAACTTCTTTCAGTTCCACACCTACCTGCACGCGCGGGTTCCGCGGGTGCGGTGCCCTGAACACGGGGTGCATCAGGTGGAAACTACTTGGGCCCGGCCGGGGTCGGGGTTCACGCTATTGTTCGAGGCGCTAGTGATGCTGCTGGCGAAGGCGATGCCGATGCGCGATCTGAGCCGGCTCGTCGGGGAGCATGACACGCGGCTATGGCGCGTCGTCAAGCACTACGTCGAGGAGGCGCGGGCCAAGGCGGACTTCAGCGAGGTGGAGACTCTAGCGGTCGATGAGACATCCAGTCAACGCGGTCACAATTACATCACCTTGGTGGCTGAGCCGGAGAAGGCCAGGATCCTGTTCGCGACGGTGGGTCGCGACAGCGCCACGATTGCGCGGTTCCGTGAGGACTTCGAGCAGCATGGTGGGCAAGCGGACGCGGTGAAGGAGATCGCCCTCGACATGTCTGCCGCCTTCATCAAGGGCATGAGCGAGACGTTCTCGCAGGCCGCACTGGTCTTCGATCGCTTCCACGCCACCAAGCTGCTGACCGATGCTGTGGACGAGGTACGCCGTGCTGAGCAGCGGGTGCAGCCCATCCTCAAGAACAGCCGTTACCTTTGGCTGCGCAACGCGGAGGATCTACGCACCGACCAGATCACCGATTTGAGCGAACTGCGCTCGCTCCACCTCAAGACGGCACGTGCCTACAACCTGAAGATGGCCTTCCAGGACTTCTACGACCAGCCCCAGGACGCAGCCGAGGCCTACCTTCTGCGCTGGTACAACTGGGCCATCCGCAGCCAGCTGCCGCCCATCATCAGAGCTGCCAAGACGATCCGAAAGCACTGGCATGGTGTACTCGGCTATCATCGCTCCCGTGTCACCAACGGCATGCTCGAAGCCTTCAACGGCTTGATCCAGTCCGCCAAGCGGCGTGCTCGCGGCTACCGAAACCCTCAGACCCTTATCCTCATGGCGTATCTGATCGCCGGCAAGCTCTCCTTCAACCTACCCAATCCTGTGTGACCACTCGAAACAGCGAGGAGCCCTCTTACGCAGTGCACAGAAGATCTTCGGCTATATGGGTGACGTCTCCAGCGTGAGCTATGTATGTGAAGGATGGGAAGTATATATGGTTGAAACGCAGAAATATACTTCAAGAATAGCGATGAATATAAAGATAGTCTTTGTGTGTCTTCACGAGAGCGATGTCATTTTAGAAGCTTCCTTGCCAACAACGGGTCGGTAGGACAAGTTTACCTGCCTGTCGGGACCGGCTCATGCATGTTAGAATGACAGCGATTGCGAAGGGGGCTTGGCGCGTGGCCCGTTTGCTTCGGGTCGACTTCGGTATGCTTCTGGTCGTCGCGCTGCTCTGCGTCATGTCCCTCGTCGTCATCGCTTCCGCGACGCACGGAGACGTACCCGGCAGCCCTCTCTACTACGTAACGCACCAAATCCAGTGGCTGATCCTCGGCACCATCATCCTGGTTGTTGTCGCATCGATCGGCTACCGCGACCTGCAGCCGTATGCGGCCTACATCTACGCGTTCGGCGTGATCCTCCTGACGCTGGTGCTGGTGGCCGGCCACAGCGCGCTGGGCGCACAGCGCTGGATCAACATCGGACCCTTTCAGCTGCAGCCGTCCGAGTTTGCCAAGCTGGCACTCGTGGTGGGCCTCGCGGACATGCTGGCGCAGAAGAAGAGCCTCCGCCGCATGCGCGACCTCTTCGGCCCGATCCTCTTCGCGGCCGTTCCCGCCGCACTCGTCTTCAAGCAGCCGGACCTCGGCACCGCGCTGATCTTCGTCGCCATTCTGGTTGTCATGCTGTTCATGGCGGGGGCGCGGGTGTGGCACCTACTGCTGCTCTTCGGCGGTTCCTTCGGCCTGGTGGTGCTCTGGATCTACCTGCACCTCAACTTCCACGTGCCGTTGCCGCTGATTCACGCCTACCAGTTGAAGCGCCTGCTCGTGTTCCTGAACCCGAACGTGGACCCGACGGGCAGCGGCTACAATATCATCCAGTCGCTCGTCTCGATCGGTTCGGGCGGCATGACCGGCCTCGGCGTGCACGCGAACCAGGCCATCCTGACCTTCCTGCCCGAACATGCGACCGACTTCATCTTTGCCGTGGTGGCGCTCGATTTCGGCTTCGCCGGCGGCGCCGTGCTGCTGGCGCTGTACCTTGTGCTGATCTGGCGCAGCCTCAACATCGTCAGCGAAGTGCGCGATTCGTTCGGCCAGCTGCTGGGTGCCGGGGTGGTCACGATGCTCGCCGTGCAGGTGCTGATGAACGCGGGCATGGCGATGGGCGTCATGCCGGTCGTCGGCGTGCCGCTGCCGTTCCTGAGCTACGGAGGCTCGTCGGTACTGACGGACTTCATCGCGATCGGAGTGCTACTCAACCTGCGCCTGCACCCCGGAAAGCTCACCTTCCGCGCCTAGGCGCGATGATGCGGCGCGCGCGTAGGCCCACTGCAGCCACGTGATGACCGCATAGGCCGCGACGGAAAGGCCGAGCCCGAGCGAGAGCGCGATGAGCAGCAACTGCTCGCGCATGAACGCCTGAAAGTATGCCAGACAACCCACCCCTTGTCGGGGGAAGCACTTTGCGTCAGTCTCGTCCGTCGCCAGGCTTTTCAAGCATGGGCATCCCAGGACAGGCTGGCGCATATGCCTTTCTCGTGAGGTGTGGCCTTTTGGGCAAGCTTACGCTGCGCATCGCGGCGGCGGTTGTGCTGGCTTTGGCACTCTTTTGGACGACGCGCGCCGCCGGGGCGACCGCAGCCTCGGTAAGACGCGTCCTGCACACCTACATCGCGCTCAATACCTTGCCGTCGCGCGCAAGGCAGCCGGCGGAAAAATCACCCGGCACCAAAGCCGCGAGCCAGGGCCTTGGCTGGCCGCTGACGGGGCCCATCGCGGCTGGGGCGAAGGGCGGCGTCGAGATTTCCGCCCCGAGCGGCGCGCTCGTCCGTTCGGCGTCCGCCGGCAAGGTCGTGTCGGTGCCGGCAGACCCGCCGGGCATCGACATCGTCGTCAAGGACGGCACGCTGACGCTCGTCTACGCACACGTCGGTCCCTCGTACGTGCATAAGGGGCAGGTCGTGCGGCGGGGAGAGGTGCTCGGCGAGATTCCGCACTTCGGTCCCGGCACGGCGCCGGGACTCCTCTTAGAGGCCCGCCGCAACGGCAAGGCGACATCGGTCCTCGCGCTGCTCGGCTCGCCATGAGGCTGCAACTGCCGCGCATCCACCCGCTCCTCGTGGCGCTCGTGGCGCTGGGCGTCGCGCTTGGCCACGCGACGGAGGTGGGGGTGTACCTTGTCTCGCTCCTGCTCCACGAAGCGTCGCACGCGGCCGCAGCACGCGCGCTCGGCTTCGAGATGCGGCGCGTGGAGCTGTACCCGTTTGGCGGACAGGCCGAGATACCCGGCATCGAACTCGCGGGACCGCTCGGGGAGCTGGTGATCGCGGCGGCGGGTCCGCTTGCGAACCTCATTGCGCTGGCCGCTGCGGCGGGCCTCTGGCGCCTCGGCCTTGCGGAGGCGGCGCGCGTTCGCATGATCGTGGACGCGAATCTTGCGATGCTCGTCGTGAACGCGCTGCCCGCCTTCCCCCTCGACGGCGGCAGGATGCTGCGGGCGATCGCAGCCGCGCGGGTGGGGTTCTCCCGCGCGTCCGCGGCTGCGCTGCAGATCTCGCAGTGGATCTGCATCGCGCTCTTGCCGACTGCCGGCATCGTGCAGCTCCTCGGCCTGCCGGGCTGGCAGGTGGCCGTATTGTCGCTTGTGCTGTTCGCCGCGGTGCGGCGGGAGGCCGCCCGCGTGCCGCTCGCGCGCTGGACGCTCTGGCTGCGCGGACAGGAGGAGCTGCGCAGCGGCGGCATCCTGCCGCTGCAGGCGCTGGCGGCGGGCGAGGGTGCGCAGATCCGCCAGGTGCTGCGCCGCCTGTTTGGGCGGCGCGCACATCGCGTGTACGTCTATGACCGGGACCGCATGCTCGGCACGCTCGATGACCGCAGCATCTACCGCGCCGCGGAGCGCGGGGAACTCCATCGGACGCTGGGGGAGATCGTACGCGAACGCAAGGACGGTTAGCCGCGCTCGTGCAAGGGCATCATGGCTTCGGAGGGATTTTGTTGCCAAAGCCATGCGCGGCCTGCTTGGGCCGGGGCGTCTGCGCGCAGTGCAGCGGGCGCGGCGTCGTGTCCCCGCCGTGGGGCGACGCGCACCTTTGCGACGGGTGCCACGGCAGCGGGCACTGCTGGGAGTGCGGAGGCTCCGGAATGCAGGCGCTTGCCAACACCGACGACCCTTCTTATACTTAACCAAACAAGTTTGTGTCCTTCGCCATGCGCGAGGGCGGCCTTTTGGGAGTGAAGACAAGCGGTGCGCCGCGAAATATTGGTGAACGTGGAGCCGCTCGAGACGCGCGCAGCGATTCTCGAGGACGGCGAACTCGTCGAACTCTTGGTGGAGCGACCGATCCATCAGCGGGCGGTCGGGAACATCTACAAGGGACGAGTGGAGAACGTGCTTCCTGGCATGGAGGCCGCGTTCGTCGCGATCGGCCTGGAGAAGAACGCGTTTTTGCACGTCGGTGACGCCGGCGCCCTGTACGAAGACGAGGACGGGATCGAAGAGCAGTCGAAGAGTGCCCGCAAGTTCGTCAACATCGACGACGTGGTACGGGCGAAGCAGGAGATCATGGTGCAGGTCGTCAAGGAGGCGATCGGCACGAAGGGCGCGCGGGTGACGACGAACGTCAGCCTGCCGGGCCGCTACATCGTGCTGACGCCGATGAACGACTTCATCGGTGTTTCACGCCGCATCACCGACGAGAAGGAGCGCGCGCGCCTCAAGGCGTTTGCCGAATCGGCGAAGCCGGAGGGGGCGGGCGTGATCGTCCGCACCGTCGCCGAGGGACGGCCGGATGCTGAACTGCAGCAGGACATGGAGTTCCTGCGCCGGCTGTGGAGCCGCATCCAGCGGCGCGCCCAGGTGATGGGCGCCCCGGCGGCGCTGCATAGGGACATCGGGCTCACGTTCCGCATCGTGCGCGACATGCTCACCGACGAGGTGGAGCACGTCTGGATCGACAACCGGGAAGAGTACGACCGCGTCGTGGAACTCGCGGACACGATGTCGGCGGACCTGCGCCAGCGCATCCGGCTCTGGCCGAACAAGAACGCGAGCCTCTTTGACGCCTTCAACCTCGAGCCGGAGATCGAGAAGGCGATTCGGCGCAAGGTTTGGCTCCATTGCGGCGGCTACCTCGTGATCGACCAGACAGAGGCGCTGACGGTCGTCGACGTGAACACCGGCAAGTTCGTCGGCAACCGCAACCTCGCCGAGACGGTGCTGCGGGCGAATCTCGAGGCCGCCGAGGAGATCGCGCGGCAAATCCGCCTGCGCGACCTCGCGGGCATCATCGTCGTCGACTTCATCGACATGGACCGACCAGAAGACCGCCAGAAAGTGCTGACGACGCTCGAGGAGGCGGTCCGCCGCGACCGCACGAAGGTGCACATCCTCGGGCTCACGCAGCTCGGACTCGTCGAGATGACGCGCAAGAAGGTCGGGCACGGCCTGGAGGGCATGCTGCTGCGCACCTGCCCGGACTGCGAGGGACGCGGACGCGTGCTCTCCGAGGAGACGATGGCACAAAAAGTGCGCCGTGACGTGCGCGCGCTGCTGCGCAAGGAACAGGCCGAGGCGGTGCTCGTGGAGGTCAACCCGGCCGTGGCCGCGCTGCTCATCGGGACCGGCGGAGCGCATCTGCGGGCGTTCGAGAAGGAGCTCGGCCGCTCCGTCTACGTGCGCGGTTCGGAGGAGCTGCGCATCGAGACGATGCGCATCCCGGCGATCGGCTCGCGCGACGAGGTCGAACGCCGGGCCCGCCCCGTGCAGCCCGGCCAGGAGATCGAACTCAAGATCGAGGAGCAGCACCAGTCCAATCCGGAAGACGGCATCGCACGCCTGGAAGGCTATGTGATCGACGTCCAGGGGGCCGGCCGGCTGGTCGGCGAGCGGGTCAAGGTTCACGTGACCGGCGCCTTCCGCACGTTTGCCCGCGCGCGCGTCGTGCGTCAGAAGGGCGAGGTGCCGACGGCGACCTGATCCGCCACGCGTGCGTAGCCCGCCGTTCGTTGACGCCTGATGGCGCAGCAAGTACAATGGACTTTGTCTGTATGCCGCTCGCGACCGGTTTCAAGCCGCCTTCGGGCGCACCGGACGCGGCGAGTCGGGAGGTTTGCGCATGTACGCAGTGTTGGAGACCGGCGGCAAGCAGTACCGCGTTACGCCGGGCGACGTGATCCGCATCGAGAAGATCGGTGCTCCGGGCGAGGAGATCGAGTTCTCGCAGGTGCTCATGGTCGTGCGCGATGACGGCACGGTCTCGGTCGGCAGTCCGACCGTCGACGGCGTGAAGGTCCGCGCATCGGTCGTGACGCACGGCAAGGACAAGAAGATCCTCGTCTTCAAGTACAAGCCCAAGGTCAACTACCGCCGGCGCTACGGCCACCGCCAGCCGTTCGCCGAGGTCCGCATCGAAGCGATCGAGGGGTGATCCGCGCCGAGGTCCGCCGCCAGGGTGGCGAAATTCGCTACTTGCGGGTGCGGGGGCATGCGGACGCTGGCCCGTACGGACACGACCTCGTTTGCGCCGCCGTCTCGGCGGTCGTGCAGACAGCAATTCTCGGGCTGCGGGAGCTGGATCCCTCGGCGCCGCCCGGAGAGATCCGGGACGGCGACGTGCAGTGGCAGGGACGCACGACCGACCAGGGCCAGGCCGTTTTGGCCGCCTGCGTCATCGGACTCAGGGACATCGCGCGATCGCATTCCGGTTCCCTCTCCCTCATCGAGAAGGAGGAATTTTGATGAATCTGCAGCTGTTCGCCCACAAGAAGGGCGGCGGGTCGTCCCGCAACGGGCGCGACTCCCAGCCCAAGCGCCTCGGTGTCAAGCGCTTCGGGGGTCAGACCGTGCGTGCGGGCACGATCATCGTGCGCCAGCGCGGCACGCGCATGCGCCCGGGCGACAACGTCGGCGTCGGCCGGGACCACACGCTGTACGCTCTGGCGGACGGCGTCGTGGCCTTCGAGGTGCGCGGCGACCGTTCCGCGGTTTCGGTCCGACCGCTGTAAGCGGCGAAGCTGTTTTGCGCAAGGCGGATGCCGCCCACAAGGGAGGAGGTGTCCGCCTTGCGTTATGTCCGTAGCCGTCCGGGACCGGCGCAGGCGTCGTGGCTGGACGTCTTCCGCGCACTGCGCCACCGGACGCTCAACCGCCTGCAAGTCGCCCACGGGTGGGCACAGCTAGGGGAGGAGGAGGCCGCTCGCGCGGCGCTTGAGGAGTATCTCCTCGAGGAGCAGCGCCTGACCGCCCTGCTTTCCTCGGTGAGCCGCCGCGACCAGCGCATGCTGCTTACGCTGCTCGCGCGGTGCGAGCGAGAGGGCCGGCCGCTGCGGATCACGGGCACCGCACGCCGCTACGAGCGATCCCAGGCGGCCGCCGGCCTCGCCGCGCTGCAGCGGGTCGTGTCGACAAGCGGGCTGGGGACGGTGGAGATCGTACTTCTTCCTGATGGAGTACGGGTCCAGGTAGTCGAGGGAGGCAGCCAGGGTGTTCGTTGACGAGGCCCGCATCCACCTGAAGGCCGGGGACGGCGGCGCTGGCGCCGTCTCCTTCCGCCGCGAGAAGTACGTGCCGCGCGGCGGTCCGGACGGCGGCGACGGCGGCAGGGGCGGCGACATCATCATGCGCGTGGACCCCGGCGAGCGCACGCTGTCCGCGTACCGCGGCAGGCATCACTACAAGGCCCAGAGCGGCGGCGGCGGCGCGGGCGCGCTCCGCCACGGGTCGGACGGCGAGGATATCATCCTCAGCGTGCCGGCCGGCACCGTCATCCGCCGTGAGGACGGCTCTGTCGTGCGTGACCTGCGGGGCCCCGCCGAGAGCGTCCTCGTTGCGAAGGGCGGCCGCGGCGGCCGCGGCAATTCGCGCTTCTCGACATCGCGCGAGCGCACGCCGCGCATCGCGGAGCAGGGCGAACCCGGCGAAGAGGGCTGGTTCACCCTGGAGCTGCGCCTGGTCGCCGACGTGGGCTTCCTCGGCTTCCCGAACGCAGGCAAGTCGACGCTCCTGCGGCGCCTGACGAATGCGCGGCCGAAGGTCGGCGACTACCCCTTCACGACGCTGGAGCCCGAGCTGGGGATCATGGAGCAAGGCGGCGCAGGCCTGGTCCTCGCGGATCTCCCTGGCCTGATCGAGGGGGCGCACACCGGCAGGGGCCTCGGCCACCATTTCCTGCGCCACGCGAGCCGATGCCGCGCCTATGTCCAGGTCGTCGACGCGAGCGACCCCGAAGCGATCGCGGCGTTTCGCGCGGTGCGCCAGGAGCTCTCGCTCTATGACGAGGAGCTCGCGCAGCGCCCCTATCTGATCGCGCTCAACAAGCTCGACCTGCCGACGGCGCGCGAGGCGCTGCCGGCGCTCGAGAAGGAGCTCGACGCGGCGGGGATCGCGCACCTCGCCATCTCTGCGGGAAGCGGCGAGGGGCTTTCGGAACTCTCGGAGCGGATCTGGCAACTCGCGCAGTCGGCGCCGCAGCAGGAGCCCCTGCCGCCGGAGACGAAGGAGCGCGTCGATCCGACCGCGTTCCGCGTCGTGCCGGAGGGCGACGGCTTCAGGGTCGAGGGCGTGACGGTCGAGCGACGCGTCGCGATGACCGACCTTGGCAACGACGGAGCGGTACGCAGCCTGCAGCGCTATCTGCGGCGCAAGGGCGTGGAGGAAGCGCTGCGCCGCGAAGGCGCCCGGCCGGGGGATACGGTACACATCCGTGAACTCGAGTTCGATTTCCTGGACGATGCGGACCGCTAGAGGATACGGGCGCCTCGGCGCCGAAGGAGCCGGTGATGCACGGCAGTAGGGCGATCGGCATCATGGGCGGCACGTTCGATCCCATCCATTACGGGCACCTCGTGGCAGCAGAGGCAGCACGCACGTGCTTCGGGCTGTCCGAGGTCGTCTTCGTTCCGTCGGGCAACCCGCCGCACAAGCAGGACCGACAGGTGACGGCGCCGGAACATCGCTTCCTCATGACGGTGCTCGCCACGACGACGAACCCGTACTTCCGCGTCTCGCGCCTGGAGATCGACCGACCGGGGCCGTCGTACACGGTCGACACGATCGAGACGCTGCAGGCGCGGGTGGGACATGATGTGGGCATCTACTTCATCACGGGCGCAGACGCGGTGATGGAGCTGATGACCTGGAACCGGCCCGAGGCCATCTTGCGGATGTGCGAGCTGATCGCCGCCACGCGGCCAGGCTACCCTCCCGCCGACATCCGGAGGCTGCGCAAGGCGATTCCAGAGGCGGACGCGAAGCGCGTGCACACGATCGAGGTGCCAGCGCTCGCAATCTCGTCCAGTGACATCCGTGCGCGCGTCGCGCAGGGAAAACCGATCAAGTACTTGGTACCCGAGACGGTGGAACACCACATCTTGAAGAGCGGGCTGTATGGCGGAGATCTGACCGCCGGCGCGGGCGCCGGGCCACTGTCCGAGTTCTGGCGCCGCTAGGCACCGCTCTACGTTGGGGGAACAGCACTTGCCGGAAAAGGATTGGCTTGCATTCTTGCACCAAACACTCACGCCGGGGCGCGTGCAGCACTCGCTCGGCGTCGCGGAGATTGCCGCGTCGCTCGCGGAACTTTATGAGGAAGACCCCGAACGCGCGAGTCTTGCGGGCATCACCCACGATCTGGCGCGCGAGATGCGTCCCGCCGACATGCTCGCCGAGGCGCTGATGCGCAAACTACCGATGGAGCGCGTGGAGCGTCAGGCTCCGATCCTTCTGCACGGGCCGATCGAAGCGTCCCGCCTCGCCGAGGAAGGGCTGCACGATCCGGACATCCTGCAGGCGGTC
>JAKAPV010000077.1 GCA_021806845.1 Bacillota bacterium
GCTGCGGCGGCTCCGCGGCAGGCGCCTTCCGCGGCTCCTGCGCAGAGGGCTCGGCGAGCGCCGGCGCGCTCGCTGCGAGCACGGCGTCCCAGCTACGCAGCAGTTGCCACGCACCGCCGCCCTGCAGCACGAGCCAAGTGTCGACGGCCCGTTCGAGCAGCGTCCGGTCGTGGCTCACGAGGAGAACGGTGCCCTGGAACGCCGTAAGCGCCGCGTCCAGCTCCTCCTGCGCGGGCAGGTCAAGATGGTTCGTCGGCTCGTCGAGCAGGAGGACGTTCGCGCCCTGCGCCACCAGCACCGCGAGCGCGAGGCGGCTGCGCTCCCCGCCGGAGAGCGCGTCGACAGGGGTCTCGATCTGCTCCTCCGTGAAGAGGTGGCGCGCGAGCAGCCGGCGCGCGGTGAAGATCGTCTGCCCCGGCAGCCGGAGCATCGCGTCGAGCGGCGTCAAGCCATCGATCTCGATCTCCTGGCGCAGGAAGCCGAGCCTCGCGCCGAGCGCCCAGACGACCGTGCCGCCGTCGATAGGGATCTCGCCCGCCAGGGCGCGCAGGAGCGTGGTCTTGCCGCTGCCGTTGCGTCCGACGATGCCGAGCCTGCCGCTTTCCGGCAGAACCAGCCGCACGCCGCGCCAGAGCACCTGATCCGCGTAGGATTTGCTGATGCCCTGCACCTGCAGGAAGAGCTGACGCTCTCCGGGGGGCGTACCATGCAGCTCGAGGCGCAGCCTGCGCTCGCGCTGGGGGCCCTGCAGCCCGCCGAGGCGGGCAAGCTTGCGCTCACGGTCGTGGGCCTGCGTCGCGCGGTTGCCGGCCTTGTACTTGCGCACGTACGCCTCGAGCTTTTCCCGCTCGCGGGCAAGGCGCTGCACCTCGGCTTCCCGGCGTTCCACCGAGGCCGAGAGATGACGGCGGTACGCCTCGAAACCGCCCAGGTAGACCTGGAACCCGAGCGGGCTGAAGTCCCAGATCTGGGTCGCGATGCGGCGCAGGAGCATCCGATCGTGCGAGACGAACAGGATGCCGCCCTTGTGGGCCAGGAGGGACTCCTCCAGCCAGGCGAGCGACGGCAGGTCAAGGTGGTTCGTCGGCTCGTCGAGCAGCAGGACGTCCGGGGCCTCGAGCAGCAGGCGCGCCAGTGCGAGCCGCACCTTTTGGCCTCCGGAGAGACCTGCGAGCGGCAGGGCTTCCTCCTCCGGCGCGAAACCGACGCCGCGCAGGTGTTGGCGCACCCTCGCCTCCCAGGCGTAGCCGCCCTGCTGCTCGTACGCGGTCAGGGCACGCCCGTAGGCCTCCATCTTCGAAGGGTCCTCCGCCATCTCGAGCTCCAGGCGGCGCATCCGCCGCTCGAGCTGGCGCACCTCGTCCCCTCCCGCCGCGACGGCATACTCCCAGAGCGTCCCGGAACTGCCGAGGTCAAGGTCCTGGCGTAGGTAGCCGAGCCGCATCCCGCCGGCAAGGCGCACGCTGCCGCCTGCGGCAGGATGCAGCCCCGCGACGATGCGCAGGAGCGTCGTCTTCCCAACCCCGTTCGGGCCGGTAAGGCCGATGCGGTCGCCTGCGCCCAGGCGGCCGGAGATTCCCGTGAACAGCGTTCGGCCGGAAACCTCGGCCGCAACGCCCGTCAGTTCAAGCAGCATGATGCCTCCAAGTTCTCCCGGTCATCAGAGGGTGATCGGCCTGGCCAGGGGCAACATACCACAGCGCCCGGTCTGCTGCACAGCAGGCCGGGCGCCGCACCCTCGGTCAATGCTGAGGGGCTGGATCTGCGCGCGCGTGGTCTGCGGGCTGGTGGTGGTGGCTGAGTTCGACGTTCGGCAGGAGTAGCGCGAAGGCGAGTGCGAGCAGCGTCAGGATCGCGGCCAGCAGGAAGATGGTGCGCTCTGCCTGCGTGATGCCCTCTTCGAAGCCGCGCACGAGGTCGCTCGTGACCTGGCGCTGGAGCCTTTGGATCTGCGTGCTGACGGCGGTCTGTGCCTCGTGCGTGGCGTGCGCGATCGCCTGCGGCTCCGCCGCCTTCACCTGCGCGTCGATCTGCGCGAGCAGCGCAGCGCGAGCCTGGGCGTTCTGGGGCGGCTGCGCCACGACGGCCTTGAGCTGCGCGGGGATCTCCGGATCCTGGCGCACGGCCGCCTGGGCCGCCGGGTCCCCGCTGAGCGCCGCCCGCACGAGCGCGAGGGTCCGCGCAAAGCCCTGGCGGACCTCGGCCGGCACGCCGCCCGGCTTGATCTTCGACTTGTAGGCTGCCGGAATGTCCTTGTTCGCCAGTACCGCGCGGTAGGCTGCCGGGTTGCCGGCGAGCGCGAGCGAGAGCTGACGCTCCGTCTTTGCGAAGGTCGCGCCGACGCTCTGCGTGATCGAGGAGGAGCCGGCGCCGCTGACCTGTGACGAGGAGAACTGCGTCTGCGACGTCTTCATGCTGGCCGGCAGGTACTTGGGCACGTCTGCCTGCATCGTCGTCACGAGCACCGCACCCATCAGCGCGGCACCCATCGACGACCCGATCTGGCGGAAGAACATTGCGCCGCTCGAGGCCTGCCCGATGCGGTTGACCGGCACCGCGTTCTGCACCGCGAGAGTGTAGGTCGGCATGCCGGGACCCATGCCGAGGCCGATCAGCACCATCACCGCCCAGATCTGCCAGAGCGGCGTGTGCAGTGTCAGCAGCAGGTGGAACCCAAAGAGCGCGATGGACAGCCCCAGCAGACCGAAGACGAGCAGGCCCTTGTAGCGGCCGAGCCTCGATGCGAGCTGTCCCGTGATGAAGCTTCCGGCGACGACGCCGAGTGTCAGCGGTGTGAGCGAGAGTCCCGAGTCGGTCAAGGAGATCCCCTGCACCTGCACGAGGTAGAACGGCAGGAAGAGGAGCGCCCCAAGGAACGCGGCGCCGTAGAAGAACGACCCGAGCATCGCCCAGCGGAAGGTCTGGCCCTCGAAGAGGCTGAGGACGAAGAGCGGCTCGGGGTTGCGCAGCTCCGCGACGATGAAGAGGACGATGCCCACGGCGCTCAGGGCGAAGAGCCCGATGATCTGCGGGGACGACCAGGCGTAGGTGTTGCCTCCCCAGGAGAGGGCGAGGAGCAGCGGGATGGTCATCATCGCGATCGCTAGCGCTCCAGAGAAGTCGAAGCGGTGCCGGACGCTCGGCTGCATGCGCGGCATATGCACGGCGATGAAGTAGAGCGCGATCAGGCCGAACGGCATGTTCACGTAGAAGATCCAATGCCACGAGAAGTGCTCGGTCAAGAGGCCCCCCAGCCACGGCCCGAGCACGTTGGCGATGCCGAAGACGGCGCCGAAGAGACCCTGGATGCGGCCGCGCTGGCGCGGCGGGAAGAGGAGGCCAAGGACCGTCACGCCGACGGCGAAGATGCCGCCGGAGCCGATGCCCTGCACCGCCCGGAAGGCGATCAGCGCGACCATGCTGGTCGAGGCGCCGGAGAGGGCGGATCCTGCGAGGAAGATCGCGACGGAGATCAGCAGCACCCATTTGCGGGCGACGAGCTCCGCCATCCGCCCGAAGATCGGCAGGGCGACCGTCGACGCGAGGAGGTAGGACGTCGCAACCCAGGCATAGAGGTTCGTGCCGCGCAGCTCCACGACGATGTTCGGCAGGGCCGTCGCCACAATCGTCTGGTCAAGGGCCGCGAGGAAAATCGCCAGGAACACGCCGATCAGGCTCAGGCGCTGCTCGGCGGTAATCGGCTGAAACGTTGCTTCCTGGCTCAAGAGTTGCCTCCTTCGGTGGATGCGGCCGCATGCAGCGGCCGCAGGTATTCCGCCATGAGATCCGCGAGCGTCGCCGCGAGCTCACGGTCCGACGCGAGCGGGCGCCGTACGCAGTCCGGCGTGCCGCTGTACGCGAGCACGTGCTGCAACAGCATGGCGTAGAAGAGGTGCGCGAGCAGCCTGTAGTCACGCGAGCGGACCATTTTGCGCTGCTCCAAAGACATGAGGTAGTCGGCGAGGTGCTTTTCGAGCCTCTCCGGGATCTGTCCGACGATGCGCCGCAGTTCCGGATCGCGCGATGCCTCCATCATGCCGAGGTGGATGACCTTCGCGCGGGGCGTGGCGACCTCGAGATACTGGGCCGCGAGGTGCTCGAGGTTCGCGCGCACGTCGTCCCCCGTCAGGCGCTGCGCGAGCTCCTGCGTCAGCATCGCGACTGGCGAATAGAGCTCGATGACCTCCTGAAACAGCGTCTCCTTGCTGCCGAAATGCCGAAAGACAGTCACTTCGTTGACGTCGGCCTGCTCCGCGATCTCGCGTGTTGTGGCGCCTGCAAAGCCCTTCTCGGCGAAGAGCGCGAAGGCTGCCTCCAAGATTGCGGCACGCGTGCCGCTGCTCCTCTCCGCGATGCACTCCTCCTGTGCGCGGACGCAGCGTTCTCGGAACGCGGTCCGCGTTCTTCCCTAGGACCTGCGGTCCCGTACCACCCGCTCGAACGTCATGGCGATCGCGTCTCTCGCCAGAATCTCGCTCGTATGCTCATGCTTGCAGCATGGCGCTGCCAAGTAGTTGAGGTAACCGTCTGGCTGCCAAGCAACCGCTTGCTTGCACGCGGTTGAGTCTATCACGCATTTGCAGCGCAGTCCACAATGGATTGTACCTGCCCAATGCAGGAGCATCTTGCTATATACGCATAAAATCCGTAAAGTAATGATATCGCTCGGAGTCCGTTCGGATCCAGGCCACGCGCCTTGTCTCCGTGCACTTCCTGGCGAATTCGGGTTGGAAGGGAGTGCATCGGAGTGCAGAAGACCATCTACTTCGGGAACCTGCCGTGGACAGTTACGAGCGAAGACCTGCAGCAGGCGGTTGCCCAGTACGCTGAGGTAATCGCGGCGCGCATCGCTACGGACCGCGAAACGGGCCGCTCGCGCGGTTTCGGGTTCGTCGAGGTTCCGGAGGAGCAGGCCCAGGCCGTCGTTGACGCCCTGAACGGCTCTGACTGGCAGGGTCGCCAGCTCACGGTGAACGAGGCCCGGCCGCGCGAAGAGCGCGCGCCGCGCCGCTACTAAGCCTAGAGAGCTGCATAGCGCGGGATCCCCATGCGGGATCCCGCGCTTGCTTTTGCTTGCGCTCCGCACCTCTGCGCTCCGCGCCAGGAGCCCCAGGCAAGGGGGCGAATAGACGAAGCGAACCCGCTTTCGCTCGCGTGCAAGGAGATGCTCCGCTTGTCATACCTCTTGGCCCTCGACCAGGGTACGCACGCTTCCCGCGCGGTCGTCTACGATCTGCGGGGTGTGCCGGTCGCCCAAGCGGCCCGCGCGCTGGCAAGCCGCTACCCGGCGCCGGGCTTCGTCGAGCAGGACGCCGACGAGATCTTCTCGACGCAGGTGGAGGCGGCCCGCACCGCCATCGCGGCGGCGGGGATCAACGCCGCCGCGATCGCCGCGATCGGCATCGCAAACCAGCGCGAGACGACCGTCGTCTGGGACGCCCGCACCGGCAAGCCGCGTGCGCCGGCGATCGTCTGGCAGTGCAGGCGCAGTGCGGGCATCTGCGCGGAAATGCGCGCAGGCGGCACGGAGCCCTATCTGCGGGCGCGCACGGGGCTCTTGCTCGATCCGTACTTCTCCGCGACCAAGCTTGCGTGGCTCTTGCGCAGCGACCCGGATCTAGGGCGCGATGCGCGGCTTGGCCAGCTGCGTTTCGGGACCGTCGACAGCTGGCTTCTCTACCGCCTGACCGGCGGCCGGGTGCACGCGACCGACCCGTCGAACGCATCGCGCACTCTGCTCATGGACCTTTCGCGCCCGGAGTTTGACGAGGATCTGTGTCGCCTCTTCGACATCCCCCCCGCCATGCTCGGCGCGGTGCGGCCCTCGGCGGGCCACTTCGGCACCGCGGACGCGGCGCTCTTTGGTGCACCCGTGCCGGTCACGGGAGTGCTGGGGGACCAGCAGGCGGCACTCTTCGGCCAGCGCTGCTTCCATCCCGGGGATGTCAAGACTACCTACGGCACCGGAGCTTTTCTGCTGGCGCAGGCCGGCGAGAACCTCCCGTCCATACCGGACGGCCTGATCGCGACGGCGGCCTGGGACCTCGGCACGGGCCTGCGCTATGCCCTTGAGGGCAGCGTCTTCCTGGCGGGCGGCCTGCTCGAGTGGATGCAGGCGGAGCTGGGGCTCGTCGCTTCCCCCGCGGAGGCAGAGGCGCTCGCCCGCAGCGTGCCGGACGCGGGCGGGGTCCTGGTGGTCCCCGCGCACAGCGGCCTCGGCGCGCCGCATTGGGACGCCGGAGCGCGCGGCGCCGTGCTCGGGCTCTCGCGCGGCAGCACGAAGGCGCACGTGGCCCGCGCCGCCTTCGACGCGATCGCCCACCGCACAGACGATGTGCTGCAGGCGATGGCGCGCGGTGCGGGCGGGCTCTCGGAGCTGAACATCGACGGCGGCGCCGCGCGCTCTGACTTGCTGGCGCAGCTGCAGGCGGACCTCAGCGGCCTTCCGGTCGTGCGGCCGCAGGACATCGAGACGACCGCCCGCGGCGCCGCGCTGGTCGCCGGTCTCGGCGCGGGCGTCTTTGCCGGCACGGACGAGATCGAGGCGCTGCCTGTCTCTGAGGAGCGCTTCCTGCCGCGCATCGGTGAAGCCGAGCGCAGCCGGCTGCGCGAGCGCTGGCAGCAGGCGCTGGACGCCGTCAGGCGGGTGCGCGCATGAATGGGTTTTCCCGCCGGGCAGCCCTTGCCCGCATGGCGTCCGAACCGTTCGACCTTCTGGTTGTCGGCGGCGGCATCACCGGCTGCGGCGTCGCGCGGGAAGCGGCGCTGCGCGGCCTGAAGGTGGCGCTCGTGGAGGCGCGGGATTTCGCGAGCGGCACGTCCAGCCGTTCGACCCGCCTGATCCACGGAGGCCTGCGCTACCTGCGCCAGGGCGAGCTGCGGCTCGTGCGCGAGTCGGTCCGCGAGCGCCAGGTGCTGCTCTCCATGGCACCGCACCTTGTACGACCGTTGCCCTTCCTGTTCCCCGTCTACGCGGGGGATCCCGATCCCCTGCCGGCCGTCCGGCTGGGCATCGCCGTCTACAACCGGCTGGGCGGCCTGCCAATCCAATCGCGAGAGCTGCTGTTGCCCCCAGACGCGGTGCTGGAGGCGATGCCCCTCCTGCGCAGGCAGGGCCTGCGCGGCGGCGCCCGCTATGAGGACGCCCTGACGGACGACGCGCGGCTCACGCTCGCGGTGGCGCAGTCCGCCGCGGCGGAGGGGGCGGCGGTGGCCAATTACTGCCGCGCGCTACGCTACACGGCCGGGGGGAGTGGCGGGATGCGGGTCGCCCAGGTGCGCGACGAGGAATCCGGCGACGTCTTCGACATTGCCGCAGCGCACATCCTGATCGCCGCCGGCCCTTGGACAGATGCGGCGCGGCTGGGTCGCTCGCCGCTCCTGAGGCTCACCAAGGGGGTGCACCTGGCCGTCCGGCGCGAGGACCTGCCGCTCGCGACGGCGTGCGTTCTGCGCGGGGCCGATCGCCGCCTGATGTTCGCCGTGCCGGACGGTCCGGTATCGTACATCGGCACGACCGACACCGACGTCGACGCGCCGGATGACGACGCGATCAACTCCGATGACGCGCGGTACGTCCTCGCGGCGGCACAGCGTGCCTTCCCCGGAGCAAACCTCGAGCCGGACGCAGTGATCGGCGCCTGGGCGGGGGTGCGCCCGCTCGTGCGAGCCGGCAGCGCCGCCTTGCCGTCTCGCGTCTCCCGCGACTACAAGCTGCATTTCGCGCAGGACGGGCTCGTCTACGTGGCCGGCGGCAAGCTCACCGCCTTCCGCGCGATGGCGGAGCACATCGTCGACAGGCTCTTTCCCGCAACCCGCGGCGCGCAGGCCCGCGCCCGCAGCATCCGCCCGCTGCCCGGCGGCGAGGGGGCCCTTCCCGGCCCGGAAGACTGGCGGCGGCTGGGCCGAGTCGTTTCCATCCCTTCTCCAGTGCTTTCTTGGGAACTCACGGCGTACGGCAGCGCGGCGGCGAACGTGCTCGCGGAGCTGCCGGCGGAACGCAAGGACTCTCCGCCCCTCTACCGCGTTGCGCGCATGCGGCTGCGCTACGCTGTACTCGAGGAAATGGCACTGCACCTCACCGACGTCCTGCTCCGGCGCACGAGCTTGCTGCGTTTCGGCGGTCCCGGCGTGCGCGGCCGGATCGCGCCCTTGGGCGCGGAGATGGCGGAGCTGCAAGGATGGTCGGAGACCCGCCGAGAAGCCGAGGTGGCGGCCGCGGAGCGGGCGTTCAACAGTATGTTCGCCTGGCGGCAGCGCCTGCCGCAGCCCTAGTCGCCCCAGAAGAAACAGGCATTTGAACGGGTTTTCGTTGTTGGCATCGGCGGCGGCGGGCAAGCCGCAGAAACCAAGGCACTCAACCGTTGCGGAGTAGAATGTCCTCGTCGGGGCAGGGCGCAGAGGATTTCGGCCTTCTCCGCCTGCTGCCTTGACGGCTCCAGGGGGCCGATCTATACTCTCGGAAACAAGCGACGAAGGGGCCAGTAGCGGTCCCGGGGAGTGCAGAGACCCGGCGAGAGGTGCGATGCCGGGACGCCCTGGACGCGAATCCCACCCCGGAGCTGGCGACGAAGAGCCGCCCGGCAGCCCGCCGTGAACCGGGTATCGTCCGCCCTTGGGCGGACGAACTGAGATGGCCTTTGGCCGAATGAAGGTGGCACCGCGGGCCCCGCCCCGCCCTTCGCAGGGCGGGGCGTCTGCATGTCCGCGGGAGGTGCTTTGCGTGCGCTTGTCCGAACTGCTGCTGAGAACCCGCAAGGAGGCCCCGGCCGACGCCGAACTCGCCAGTCACAAGCTGCTGGTGCGCGCCGGCTATGTGCAGCGCTTTGGCGCCGGAATCTACGCCTTGACCCCGCTTGGCCTGCGCGCTCTCCGACGGATCGAGGCTGTCGTCCGCGAGGAGATGGAGGCGATCGGCGCCCAGGAACTGCTGCTGCCCCTTGTCCAGCCGGCGGACGCCTGGCAGCAGAGCGGCCGGTATGACGCGATCGACGAGTCGCTCCTGCGCTTCACCGACCGCGCCGGGCACCGGCATGTGCTGGCGATGACCCACGAGGAGACCGCCACGGCCCTAATCGCCGATATCGTGCATTCCTACCGCCAGTTGCCGCTGCTCGTCTTCCAGATCCAGCTCAAGTTCCGCGACGAGCTGCGGCCGAGGGGCGGGCTGATCCGCCTGCGCGAGTTCCTGATGAAGGACGCCTACAGCTTCCACGCGTCCGAAGAGGACATGGCGCGCTGCTATGCGGAGGTGGCCGCCGTCTACCGCAGGATCTTCCGGCGTCTCGAGCTGCCCGTCCTGGAGGTGGCTGCAGACACGGGTATCATGGGAGGCGCGCAGAGCCATGAGTTCACGCTGCCCTGCGCCCAGGGAGAGGACCGGCTGCTCGTCTGCGGCTGCGGCTACGCCGCGAACAGCGAGGTAGCCCCTGTCTCCGCAAAGCACGGCGGCCAAGTTGCACGGGAGGATCTGCGCGTCGTGGAGACGCCCGGCGCCCACACCATCGCCGCGCTCTGCGCAGCACTGGGCGTGCCCGCAGACCGCACGCTGAAGGCGGTCTTCTGCGCCGCCGGCGACGAGACCGTCATGGCACTCGTGCGGGGAGACCGCGAGGTCTGCCTGCCGAAGCTGCAGACGGCGATCGGCACCGCCGTGCGTCCTCTGTCGTCCGCGGAGAGCCGCGCCCGCGGCCTCGTCGTCGGTTTCGCGGGCCCCGTCGGGCTCCGGCTCCCCGGCCCTCTGCGGATCGTGCTCGACGCGGGCCTCATGGGCGCGGAGGGTCTCGTCGCGGGCGCAAACCAAGAGGACTGCCACTTCATGGGAGTGTCCGCAGAGCGCGACATCGCGGCCGACGTCCGCGCGGACATCGCGCTCGCCCGGGCCGGGGATCCCTGCCCGGTCTGCGGCGTTGCCCTTTCCGAGGAGCGCGGCATCGAGGTCGGCAACATCTTCAAGCTGGGCACGTTCTACAGCCGCTCGCTGGGCGCGCTCGCCACCGGCGCGGACGGCCGGGCCGCCCCCCTGGAGATGGCCTCGTACGGCATCGGCATCACGCGCCTCCTCGCGGCCATCGTCGAGGCACACCACGATGACCGCGGCATCGCATGGCCGCCTTCCGCGGCCCCGTACGCCATCCACCTCGTCGCGGCCGGTGACGCGCGCGAGGTATGCGACGCCGCGGAGCGGCTCTACAGCGACCTCGGCGAGCGCCGTGTGCTCTACGATGACCGCGCCGTCTCGGCCGGCGTAAAGTTTCAGGATGCGGACCTCCTCGGCATGCCGCTGCGCGTGACGGTGGGCTTGAAGTCGCTCGCGCAAAGTGCCGTCGAGATCCGCTGGAGGGCGGGGGGCGAAGCGGAGCTGGTCGATCTTTCTGCAGCCGCGGATATCCTTCAGCGTCTCGGGGACGGCAAATCTGGCCTATACTGAGGCGAGACCGACTTCTATTCGAATTCTCAGCTTGGCCTAAGACGCCATTCATGTATCGGGTGCATGCTTGGGTCGAAGGGGCGGTCTTGTTCCGCAAGGCCAGAAGAGGTGGTCACATGGAGAAGACCCGCACGACGTGGCGTCAACGCTTCCACACCGCAATCGTGCTGACGCTGCTTTCCGTGATCGGTGTGTTCGGCGTACTCCTCGTCGCTTACGGCGGCTCGACAGTGCGCCCGTTCTGAGCAAGGCAGAAACGTGACGTCCCCGGCGGTCAGCCGGGGACGTCACGTTTGCTTCTCTAGGGGCCGACGATCACGGGTTCGCGCTGCAGGTGCACCCCGAACGCCCGCTCGACGCCCGCCTCGATCTCATCGGCGAGCGCCAGCAGTTCCGCGGTCGTGCCGCTGTAGTTCACGAGCGCCAGCGTATGGTTCTCGGAGATGCCGGCGCCGCCGCGGCGCAGCCCTTTCCGAAAGCCCGCCCGCTCGATGATCCAGGCGGCAGGGACCTTGCGACCGCCCTCGGCCGGGAAGGTGGGGGGCTCCGGCGGGTCGTCGGGGAAGTGCTGGCGCAGGCGCTCGCGCAGCGTGCGATAGGCGGTTTCGTCGAGCACGGGGTTCAGGAAGAAGGAACCGACCGATCGCGAGTTCGGGTCCTTCGGGTCGTAAACCATGGATTTGCCGCGGCGCAGCGTGAGGACCGCCTCACGCGTCAGCTGCAGCGCCTCCCCTGGCGCGGCCTCCTGCACGCCGAGCGAACGCGCCGCCCGCGCGAGCTCGGGGTAGACGAGCGCCGGCCGCGCGCCGCGGCGCAGCCGGTATGCGACCCGCGTGATGATGTAGCGGAGATCGGA
>JAKAPV010000078.1 GCA_021806845.1 Bacillota bacterium
ACGACGGTACACAAGGCGCAGGGCAGCGAGTACCGCGCGGTCGTGCTCGTGCTCTCAGCGCAGCACTGGATGCTCCTCGGGCGCAACCTCTTCTACACGGCAGTCACGCGAGCCAAAGAAGTGCTATGCATCGTCGCGCCCCAGCGGGCGGTATGGCAAGCCCTGCGCAACGCCGGGCGCGGAGTGCGCTACGGCCGCCTCGGAGAGCGGATTGCGGTCCTCTACGGCGGAGGGGACAGGTAGACGACGATCTTCTTGCCGGCCGCGAGCGGGGCTCCGGCGGCGGGGCTCTGCTTCACGGCGATGCCCGAACCCTGCACCTGCACCTGGTAGCCGGTCTGGGCGGCAACCGTGTATACCTGCTGCGGCGTCAGGCCGATCAGGTCCGGCACGCCCGCGGGGGCGGCGGGCCCGCCCATGTTCACGGTGACCGTCGTGCCGGCGGCGACGTACTGGCCCGGCAGCGGTGACTGCCTCACGATCTGCTTCCCCTTGCCCTGCTGCACGAGAAGCAGCCCCGTCGGGGCGACGTGCAGTGCGGCGTCGGCGAAAGAGCGCCCGACGAGGTTAGGCACCTGTACCTTCGAAGCCTGCAGCGAAGCGCCGGTCGGCGGGATGCCCATGTAGGTGAAGATCTGGCCCATCAACTGCGAGAAGACGGGCGCGGCGACATCCCCGCCATAGAAGAGACCCTTCGGGTCGTCGATCTGCACGAGCGTCAGCACTTTCGGGCTCGGCACGGGGCCGAAGCCGATGAACGATGCGAGGAAGTCGCCGGCCTTGAAGCCTCCGGAGCTGCTCACGACGTTCGCGGTACCGGTCTTGCCGGCGACGGTGTAGCCCGGGACGCGGGCGAGGTTGCCCGTGCCCTTGGCGATTACGTCGAGCATCGCCGCCTGCACCTCGCGCGCCACCGTGCGGGAGACGAGCCGCTGGGAGGGGAAGTGCAGGACCTCTGTCCTGCCATTCGGCAACAGCAGGGCCTGTCCCACATGCGGGGTGTGCCAGACCCCGTCGGCCGCGACCGTGGCGGCGGCGGCGACCAGCTGGATCGGCGAGACGGCGAGCGTCTGCCCGAAGCCCATCTCGCCCATGTCGAGCTGCGTCACGGTGGCCTCGGGGGGAATGATGCCGCTCGCCTCTCCCGGGAGGTCGACGCCGGTAGGGCGGTCCATATGGAAGGTGTGCAGCCAGGAGTAGTAGCGGCTGGGGCCCAGCTTGAGCGCCAGCGTGGCGAAGGCGACGTCGGACGACATGGCGAGCGCGGTGTCGAAGTTGATCACGCCGAAGCCCGCCTTGATCCAGTCGTAGATGCGGACCCCGTTGAGCACGATCGAGCCCCGGTCGTTGATCGTCCAGCCCGGCGTGATCACACCCGAGGAAAGCGCCGCCATCGAAGTGAACGGCTTGATCGTCGAGCCGGGCTCGAACGCGTCCTCGACCGGTTGGTCGATCCACTGCGTCATCGAGTAGCTCTGCCAGTTCGCAGGCGAGGGCTCCGGATACTGCGCCATCGCAAGGATGCCGCCCGTGTTCGGATTGATGACGACGATGCGGCCGCCCTTCGCGTGGTTCGCCTTGACGGCTGCCGTGAGGTCCTGCTGCGCGAATGCCTGGATGGCCGAGTCGACCGTCGTGCGCAGGCCGTCGCCGGCCACCGGAGGGATGAAGCGGGCGGCGTACTGCGGCAGCGGGTTGCCGAGCGCGTCGACGCGCACGACCTCCTGCCCCGGCTTGCCCGAGAGCTGCTTATTGTAGCTCTCCTCGATCCCCGCGAGCCCCTGCTGGTCCACGCCGACGAAGCCGATCACGGCGCCCGCCAGGTTCCCCTCGGGGTAGACGCGCCAGGAGTCGGGCTGCAGGCCGAGGCCGTTGTAGGCGCCGAGCGCCTCGATGCGGGCGGCCTGTGCGGCCGTCACCTTGTAAGAGAGCCAGAGGAAGGCTTGCTTGGAGGCGAGCAGCGAGTGCAGCTTGCGCTCGCTCTCTGAGAGGATCGGCGCGAGCGCTCGCGCCATGGCGGCGGGGTCCTGGATCGACCGCGGCATCGCGTAGAGGGCGTCCCCCGACGTCTCGATCGCCAGGAGGTGGCCGTTGCGGTCTGTGATCACGCCGCGCTGCGGAGGCAGCGTCAGGTGGGCGTACTGCTCCGCCAGGGCCTTGGCGGCGAGGTGGCCGCCGTCGACGATCTGCCAGTAGATGAGACGAACGATCAGGCCGGTACTCAGTACGGCCATGATGCTCACGAGGGCGAATGCCCGTGCCATGAGAAGCTTGCGGTATGACCGGTTCACAGTCCACCTCCCGGATCGCGAAGGCGGCCCGGTTCCTAGGTCAGCCAGCGCTCGCCGTAGGCCCGAAGGCTGGCGATCACCGGCTGGAATCCTTCGCCCAGGAGAGTCAGGCTGTATGCGACGTGGCCGGGGACGCCGCGGCGCTCCGTGCGCTGGACAACCCCGTTGCGCTCAAGCAGGCGGAGGCGATCGGCAAGGGTCTTCGGCGAAATGCCGTCGAGAGAGCGCAGGAGTTCGCTGAAACGGCGTTCCCCGGCGCAGAGGTCGCGCAGGATGAGGAGTGTCCACTTGCCGCCGACAAGCTCGGCGGTGCGCGCTACTGGGCAGCGCACGCCTTCGGCCATGCAGGTCCACCTCTCTATCTGGTGGCGACGCTAGCACATGCCCAAGGGGCTGTCAAAGGAACGGGAGCGCCCCTCAAGACACCAATGCTATGCTGGAGCGGGAGGTGCGACGTGGAGGGGACGATTGTCTACGCGGGCGCGTCCGTGGCGGGCAGGCGCGGAGTTGCGGTTCGGCACGGGCGGATCGCCGCGCTGGGAGATCCCTCGTCGCTCTGCCGGCGCTTTCCGGACGCTACCGTGCGCACGGTGCGCGGGGTATTCTTTCCCGCTGCACTCGACGGGCACCTGCACCTCCTGGAATATGGCCTCGCGCTCGGTGAGGTGGATCTCCGCGGCCTGGGCGCGGGTGAAGCGCTCGCGCGCCTCGCGCAGGCGCGTGGCGCACTCGGGAGCACGGCCTTTCTGCGCGGATACGGCGCGCGTCAAGCAGTGCTTTCGGAGATCGCGGCACACAGGGACGCCCTCGCGGATCTCGGGCCCGTGCGCCTCTGGGGGCAGGATTTTCATACGGCTCTCACCGATCCGCAGACCGCTGTGCACCTTGGACTGGATCGCAGCGTCCCTACGGGCGGAGAAGCGGTGCGCGATGCCCGCGGTCATCTCACCGGAATCTTGTTGGAGGCCGCGGCCGCGGTCCTGGCGGAGGCGGCGGCGCCCTCCGCTGCCGAGCTCATTCCCGCGACGCGTCGCGCCATCCAGACGCTGATGCGCCAGGGCATCGTTGGAGCGGTCACCTTCGAGCGGGCGCCGGGGGAGGCGGCGGTGGCCAAGGTGACTGAGGAACTGCCGTTCCGCGCCTTCGTCTACCGCTACGCCGAAGACCTGGAGCTTGGCGAGGCGCCAGGGGCGCTCTCCGCGCGAGCCGCTCGCATCGGGGCGAAGTACTTCATGGATGGCACGCTCGGATCGCGCACGGCGTGGATGGAGGCGCCCTTCTGCGATACGGACTCGACCGGCATCGCGCGCCTCGACCCCGAGCAGGCGCTCGGGGAGATGCATGCCGTCTCTGCCCGCGGGTTCGCGCTTGCGGTCCACGCGATCGGCGACCGCGCGGCGCTCGAGGCGCTGCGGATCCTAAAGGGGATGCCGATCGGGCATGCGCCGCACCGCATCGAGCACCTGCAGATCGTGCCGGCAGGCTTCGCGCAAGAGATCGCGTCGGCCGGCGTCACCGCCTCGGTGCAGCCCTGCCACCTCGAGCAGGACCTTGCGGAGGCCAGAGGCGCATGGACGGACCGCCTGGCCCTCGCCTACCCCTACCACGCCTTCCTGCAATCAGGCGCGCGCCTCGCGTTCGGATCGGATGCTCCGATAGAGGAGCCTTCGCTGCGCCTGGGCCTGCGCTGGGCGACCGGTGCCGACGCGGTCGGGGGTGGAGTCCGTCACGCCATCGCGGCGGACGACGCCTGGCGGGCCTATACGGAGGGCGTCTACGAAAGTGTCGGCCGCCAAGGCGGACGCATCGCGGTCGGCGAACCGGCCAACCTGGCGCTGTACGCGCAAGGGCCTTTGGAGGACGACGCCCCGACGCTCGTCCTGAGTGAAGGCGTTTTGGTGCACTGTGACGAAGGCGCCTACCACGAGGAAGCGCAACAGGCCCTGAACTGAAAGGGGGAAGCGGCGCAGAGCGCCGCGGCAACGATGAGCGTTCGCACAGACGGACCGGACGAGGAACTGCGGCGCCTGGCTCGGCGCGTCGCAGATCAGGAGATCCGGCCGGTAGCCGCCGAATACGACCGCAGCCGCGCCTTCCCGCGTCCGGTGCTGGAACGCATCCACGCTGCGGGGCTCTTCGACCTGCAGGTGCCGGAGCGCATCGGCGGAGCGGGTCTCACGCCGGTTGCCGAGTGTATCGTGCAGGAGGAACTCGCGGCGGGCTGCGCCGGCATTGCCCTCGCCCTGATCGCGAATACCCTCGCATTGACCCCGATCCTGATCGCGGGGACGCAGGAGCAGCAGGAACGCCTGTTGCGGCCGTTTGCCGAACGTCTGCAGTTCGCCGCCTTCGGTCTCACGGAAGCACAGGCCGGCTCGGATGCGGCAGCGCTGCAGACCCGTGTGCGGCGAGAAGGGGACGAGTACGTCATCGACGGCCGCAAGCGGTTCATCACGAACGGCGGGGTAGCCGACCTCTACACGATCTTCGCCACGCTTGACGGCACACCTCAGGGCATCACCTGCTTCGCGGTGCCGAAGGGAACACCGGGCCTGTCGGTCGGGCGCGAGGAGCGCAAGCTCGGGATCCGGGCGTCGAACACGACGGAAGTGCTGCTCGAGGACGTGCGCGTGCCTGCGGAAGGCCGCATCGGGGAGGAAGGCGAGGGCTACCGGATCGCGCTGCGGACGCTGACGCGCTCTCGCGCGACGATCGGGGCTGCCGCGCTGGGCATCGCGCGCGAAGCGCTCTCGCTCGCCGTACGGTACGCGCGCGAGCGGCAGCAGTTCGGTCGCCCGATCGCCGAGCTCGGGGCGATAGAGCAGATGCTCGGCGAGATGGCGATGCGGGTCGAGGCTGCCCGCCTGCTCGTCTACCAGGCGGCAGAGCGCATCGCCGCAGGGGAGCGCTCGCCGCTCTACTCGTCGATGGCCAAGGCCTACGCCGCGGACACCGCGATGTTCGTCGCCGGCGAGGCGGTGCAGATCTTCGGAGGGTACGGGTTCATGGAGGACTACCCCGTCGAAAAGCTCTTCCGGGATGCGAAAATCTACCAGATCTTCGAGGGGACGAATCAGGTGCAGCGCATGGTGATCGCGCGGACTTTGGTGAAAGAGGATGGCTAAGGTCTGTGTGGACCGCGTGGCGGACCTCTGGCAGATCCGGCTGTGCCGGCCGGAGGTGCGAAATGCGGTGGACGCAGAGATCTCCCGGCAGCTGCGCTCCGCGGTGGAGGAGGCGCTCGCGCAGGCGTCCGCCATCTGCCTGCGGGCGGAAGGGCCCGTATTCTGCTCGGGCGGCGATATCGGGGCGCTGCAGGACGACGACGAGGCGCTGAGGGTCATGGACGAGATGCGGGGCACCTTGGATCTTCTGCGTGGCTCGCCGATCCCGGTCGTGGCCTACGTCGAAGGGGCAGCCATCGGCGGCGGCGCGGAGCTTGCGGTAAGCGCCCACCTGCTTTGCTGCACCCCCGGCTCCTCGTTTCAGTTCGTGCAGGCGCGGCTTAGCCTCAGCCCCGGCTGGGGCGGGGGACCCGATCTCGTGCGGCGGGTCGGCAGGGGGCGCGCCCTCGACCTCCTGCTGAGCGCTCGCCGCGTCGGTGCCGCCGAAGCGGAGGCGATCGGGCTCGCCGACCGCATCCTGACGCCCTTGCAGTTTTCGAAGTTCCTCGACATGCTTGCGCTGCAGGACAGGGAACTCGCCCGCGCGGAGATCTCCGCCGTGCGCACTGACGCAGACGGGCCGGCGCTTGCGCAGCGGCAGTTCTCTGACCTTTGGCGCTCCGAGCGCCATCATGAGGCGATGCGGCGGTTCCTCGACCGCTGAAGGGGAGGCGCAGCGATGCGGCTGGAAGTGGCAGGGGAAGAGATCGCGGCCTACGGCGACGTCGGCGGACGCTGTCTTCTGGTGCACGGGGCCGGGGAGGATGCCGCACTCTTCAAGGCGCAGCTCGAGGGCGTCTTTGGCACCTGGGCGATCGATCTTCCCGGCCATGGCGGATCGCCGGGCGGCGGCCGTGAGACGGTCGAGGAGTATGCCCAGATCGTTCGCGCCGTGATCGATCGCTACGCGCGCACGCCGCCGGTTCTCGGGGGACACTCGATGGGAGGGGCCGTCGCGCTGACGTGTGGGCTGTCGGGCGGGGCTTCCCTTGCGGGACTCGTGCTGATCTCGACCGGTGCGCGCCTGCGTGTGCACCCGGACCTGCTCTCGGCGCTCGAGACTTCGGACGTGATGCCCGCCGCCTTCCGTAAAGCGCTGATCGGCCCCGATGCGAGCGAGGCGATCCTGTCGTCGCTGGCACTGCCGCGGCCGCGCATCCTGCGTGGAGACTTCCGCGCCTGTGACCGCTTCGACCTGATGCAGCGCCTCGGCGAGGTCTCGCAGCGTACCTTGGTGCTGGTGGGAAGCCATGACCTCTACACGCCCGAAAAGTTCGCGCGCAGGCTCGCGGAGGAACTGTTGGGAGAACTTGTTGTTGTGGAAGGCGCCGGCCACACGCTGCCGCTCGAAGCCCCCGCAGCCGTGAACGACGCCTTGTCGAGATTCCTTTTCGAGGGGTGAACCTTTGTCCATCTGGGGCATTCTTGCCGTCGATCTCGACGGCACGGTGGTCAGGCGTGGCCTCGAGATACGGCGATCCGACCGCGAGGCGCTGCAGGAAGCGCTGCGGCAAGGGCTGCTGCCCGTGGTTGCGACGGGCCGGCGCCCGGCCACCAGTCGGCGGTTTGCACATGATCTCGGCCTTGCCCTCTCACCGCTGATCAGTTGCGACGGTGCCCTTGTGATCGGGCCGGGCGGCGAGGAGTGGGTCGCGCGGGAAGTGCCGCGGGAAGTCGTCCGCACGGCGGCGATACTCTGCGAGGAGCATGGCGTCGGCGTCGGGTTCTCCACAAAAGAGCGGCTCTACGTGCAGCCCGGGACGCTGCGCCTGCATCCGTGGCGCCATATCTGGCGGCGCGGCGCGCTGCGTTCCCCCGGCAAGCTGCGGCGTGCCCTGTGGGACATCGTCGAGCGTACGGTCGTGCAAGGGCGGTTCGACGCCGACGCGGCGCCGCCCGTCTACAAGATCGATCTATTCGGCCCGGGGGCGGCGGAGGCCCGCGATTGGCTGCTGCGCGCCGTGCAGGGCGTACAAGAGACGGCGCCTGTCGGCGCGCTCGAGATCGTGGTGCAGGGAGTGGACAAGTCGAGCGGGATCGAGGTGCTGCTCGGGCACTATGGCCTCGCCTGGCAGGACGTGATCGCGATCGGCAACGACTGGAACGACGCCCGGATGATTGAGCGCGCAGGGTACGGCGTCGCCATGGGCGATGCTCCGCAGTCCATCCGCGCGCGGGCTGCCTTCGTCACCGGTTCGATCAAGGAGGGGGGCGTAGCGGCGGCTGTCGAGCGCTACCTCGAAGAGTGGCTACCTCACGTGCGGGATCGTCTATAATCGGGGGTGGCCAATCCGAGGCCAAAGGAGGCGCAGCGTGAACATCGTCGTTCTCGTGAAGCAGGTTCCCGACACCGCAACGCGCATCAAGATTGCTGCCAGTGGAACGGAAATTGACCGGCAGGGCGTCAACTTCGTCGTCAACCCCTATGATGAGTTCGCGGTCGAGGAGGCGCTCAGGATCCGCGAGAAGCATGGCGGCCAGGTGACCGTGCTGACGGTCGGCGAGGAGAAGGCAGAGGAGGCCCTCCGCACGGCCCTCGCGATGGGCGCGGACGAAGCGGTGCGGGTCAGCGCAGCCGTCAGCGATCCGCTGACGACCGCAAGGGCGATCGCATCCGCGGTGAAGGAACTGCAGCCGGACCTCGTGATCGCCGGCAAGCAGGCCGTCGACGACGACCAGGGCCAGGTGGGTGCGCTGGTCGCCGCCCTGCTCGACTGGCCGCAGGTGGCCGTCGTGACAAAGCTCGACCTCGAAGGAAGCGGCGGTGTCGCCGAGCGCGAAGTGGAGGGAGGCGTCGAGGTCGTCGAATTCTCGCTGCCCGCCGTGATCACGGCGCAGAAAGGACTCAACGAACCGCGCTACGCCTCGCTCCCTGGAATCATGAAGGCGAAGCGCAAGGAGATCCGGCAGATCGCGGTCGACCAATCCCAGGTGGGTTCGCCCGTGCTGCGCATAGGCGCCCTGCAGCTGCCGCCCGCCCGCAGCGCCGGCAAGGTCCTCACCGGCATGGACGCACAGGCGGCGGCTGCGGAACTGGTGCGCCTGCTCCACGAGGAAGCAAAACTGATCTGAAGGAGGCGAGCGGCTGATGATTCTTGCAGTGCTTGAGGCGCAGGACGGCGCCCTGAAGAAGATTTCTCACGAACTCATGACAGCTGCCGCAGAGGCCGATGCTGCGCTCGCCTCCGGCGGCGTGGCTGCCCTGCTCATCGGACCCGGAGCGCAGGAAGCAGCCAAGGCGGTATCCGGAGCAGCCGTGCAGGAAGTGCTCGTGGTCGAGGGAGACGCCTTCGCACGCTACTCCGCTCAGGCATATGCCCGTGCGGTGCTGGCCGCGGCACAGTCGACGTCCGCCCACGCGATCGTGTTCGGCGCCACTTCCTTCGGGCGCGATGTCGCCCCGCGCGTGGCTGCAGCTCTCTCTGCCGGCCTCCTGACGGACGTGACGGAACTCTTCGCGAAGGGTGGGGCACTGGCGGCCCGTCGTCCGGTCTACGCCGGCAAGGCGATCGCCGAGGTGGAAGCGACAGGCGACCAGTGCGTCGTCGCCGTACGGCCGAACGCCTTCACCGCGAAGGAGCAGGACGGATCCGCAGCGCCCGTGAGGCCGCTTTCTGTGGAAGTGGATCCGGGTAGCGTGCGCGCAAAGGTGCGGGAGATTCGACGTGAGTCGGGCGGCCGGGCGGAACTCTCCGAGGCGGATATCGTCGTGTCGGGAGGACGCGGGCTCAAGGAGCCGGGCAACTTCGCCCTGATCGAGCAGCTCGCCGACGCCCTGGGAGCCGCGGTCGGTGCTACGCGTGCCGTGGTGGACGCCGGCTGGCGTCCGCACCACGAGCAAGTCGGCCAGACGGGCAAGACCGTCTCCCCCGGCCTCTACTTTGCGGTGGGCATCTCGGGTGCGGTGCAGCACATCGCCGGCATGTCCTCCAGCCGCACGATCGTAGCGATCAACCGCGACGCGGAGGCTCCGATCTTCAAGATGTGCGACTACGGCATCGTGGGAGACGCCCTCGAAATTCTTCCCCAGCTGACCCAGGAAGTGCACCGGATCAAGGGATAGGAGATGTCGCGGGGGCACGGCGGGACACCGCCGTGCCCTCATTCTCTGCGCTCTCGACGCGAACGGAGCCTAATGTCCGGCAGCCAGCTCGCGCAGAGCCCGCGCGGCTGCCGTCTGCAGATCCCGGGCAAGTACTGGCGAGCCTTGGGCTCTGATGACGCGGACACCCTCCCGCTGCGACCCTGGGCCATCCTCGGCGCAGAGCAGGAATGCAGGCAGCCCCCTTGCAAGTGCCGCCTGCATCGCCAGCCCCGGCGCCTTGCCCCGCCAGGTCGTCGCATCGACCCTGCCCTCGCAGGAGATCACCGCATCAGCGTCGGCCAACTGCGCGAAGAATCCGACAGTCGCGAAGATCTGCTCTGCTCCGCCCACCACCTGCCCTCCCAAGGCGATCAGCGCAGCTCCGGCACCGCCGGCCGCGCCGCTGCCGGGCGCCTCGATCTGCCTGCCCGACGCGGCCGCGAGCAGGGCGGCGAACCGCGAGATGGCGGCGTCCAGGCGCGGTACGTCGGCAGCTTGAAAGCCCTTCTGGCGAGCGAACGCCTGGGCACTGCCGCCGGGACCCGAAAGTACGTGGTCGACGTCGCTCAGAGCGAGCAGTTCGACCCCTGCAAACAGCCGCCGTGCGGGTCGCAGGTCGATGCCGGTGGCGTGCTCCAGCCAGAGCGCGTCGGCGAGCCCCGGTGGCGGCGAGAGGATTGCGCCGAGCGACTGCAGCATGCCCGCGCCCGCGTCCTGCGTCGCGCTGCCCCCGAGCAGGGCGAGCACTCGCAGCGGGCGCAAGACGAGAGCCGCGCGCAGGAGTTCGCCGAAGCCGTAGGTGGTCAGCCGCCACGGATCGCGTGCATCCCGTTGTACGCGCCAGAGGCCGGACGCCTGCGCAAGCTCCACGGCCGCGGTGCGAGTTCCCGGATTCCATGCAAACGCGGCGGCGACCTCGCGGCCGGCGGCGTCCTTGGCGTTTGCGGTCCGGCGCGCAAAGCCCGCCGCCTGCAGGGCGGCGAGCGAGCCGTCCCCGCCGTCCGCGACGGGGACCGGGATCGGGTGATGTCCCGCCTGCGCAACGCCGGCCGCGATCGCCGCCGTCGCCGCCTGACAGTCCAGGGTTCCCTTCAGCGCACCGCCAGCCACGAGAACGCGCACCCGCACTCACCTCGAAGAGTGCTTCGCGCCTTGCGGTGCGCTTCCTTCGGTCAGGAATAGCCGTAGCGCTGGTAGCAGTCCCGGCAGAGCAGCATGTCGCAGTAAATGCGCAACTTGCGCCGCAGCGTGAGCTTCTGGCAGATATCGCAGCAGCGCAGTTCCACGAGCTTACCCAGGTTCTTCGCCTCCAGGCGCTGCTATGGTGCGCGGGCCTGGAGCGCGCTATGCGGCAGGCATACCGCGCACGGCGGGCAGGGACACTGAAGGCGGGGGGAGCGCATTGATCACCATCATCCTGATCTTGCTCGTAGCCGCGTTGCTGCTTGGCTTCGGCCTTGGCCCCGTGCTGGCGGCCGTCTTTCACAACCGGCCGCGCAACAGGGAATAGCGGGAAGAGGCTTTGCACTCCGCTGGGAGAAGTAGAGAGCGGGAGGCGGTTTTTTGCGCCCGACCCGCATCGTCCTGCCGAATA
>JAKAPV010000079.1 GCA_021806845.1 Bacillota bacterium
CCAAGTGTTAGATGTCAATTTGTTCTTCTGTAATTTGGTTGTTAACGTGATCAGCAGGCCTCCGGCTCGGGGGCCCGCTTGCAATATGGCATATATTCCTGAACTGGTGATGCTGCACCATGCTACCAAAGATTTAATCCAAGCGCCTTACCTGTGGCGGACGATGCGCCTGAATCAACTGACGAACTTGATTTCGGTTACAGAATGGGAGGCTAATCCGCTCATCATCTCGGTACACTCCTGCGCGGAGGGTGGGTCAGGGTCGTATCTATTTGCATGGGTTAGCCAAGCGAGAACTTGCCAAGCAGTGCGCTTCTTGCCGCCTACGAAGGTCTGGTTTTGCATGCCGCGACTCCGAGCGCGGTGACGTTCCCGGATGTACCGTCGAGCTACTGGGCCCATGCGTACATCGAGGCTTGCTGGTCCTGACGCTCGGGCTGAAGCCCAGCACCGCTTCAACGCCGAGGTGCCGCGCTGGAGCAGCAGAAGGTCGGGCTCCTTGGCGCGGTACGCGATGCCGTGAAGGACACGACCGATACCGTGGCGGACTCTGTGCGCCACAACCTTCGCGGGATCAGAGAGACCCCGAACGCATGCGCGTCGCCAATGAGCACGCCAGCGCACAACTGACGAGGGCCGCCCGGAGGTTCCGCGAGTACGTGGACGGACTAACAGATCGCGACGCGGTGGCGCGCGAGGCCCTTGCGTCCCTGGTGCGAACGGTCGGATCCGTCGCACTTGCGGCACAACTTCTGAGCATCCACATGGAGCAGGCGGGCAATGTGGAGCTTCCGCGCGAGATCAGCGAGAGCCCGCCCTACCGGCCGCACCTCTCTTGGGTGCTGGAGAAACTTCGGGCACTTGCCGGGCAGGTGGCGCGGGTGATCGCGGCCGGCGAGGCCCCTCCTGCCACAGAAGGAGGTGAAGGCGAATGACCGCCCGTGTCCTCGTCCGCCCCGGCGCGGGACCGGAAGCCGTCGAGAAACTACGCCAAGAGGCCGTGCCCCTCGGGTTCGAGGTGCGGGAGCAGCCCGCGTCGGGCGCCTTCCCGTCACCGCCCGCCCTAACTTCGCCGAGCGCTGGGAGGCCCTGCGCCCCGAGGTGGAGGCACGGCGGGTGTCGCTACGGGAGGCCGCGCGGCGGCTCGGGTGCGGCGCGGCGACCCTACACAGACTGCTTCATAGCGTTGATCGGCCACAGACCGCGCAGACTACTTCTATCGCGCCAGTGTCGTAGACAAGCATCGTCGCAGGGTGCGCTGCACCGTTGTGGAGTAAAAACATGGGTTTAGGGCGGAGTTGCGGCAACTGAGATGCCGGGCGACCTTCAACGTACAGTTCAACGTCAAGGAGTATCGCTGTTCCCCGCTGCGTAGCACGCACTTCGCCGGGGAAGCTATCGAACTCAAATTTGGCCGATTTGAACGGGAAGAACGTGTGCCATCGATGCACCAACTCGTCATTCATGTAGACTTCGGAATTCTTGCCCCAGCTGATGAGTGCGGAGTAATCACGCCCGCCGATCTGAAAAGCGTATCGCTTCTGTAATTGCGCCACGCGAACACCTCCAACGGGCTGACCGTTCGCCTGCTTCCGACAGTTTCCTCCCCATTCAGACGCGCCGGAAAAGCCGCCACAAAGAAGAAACGCTCCCTGGCCCAAAAGCCATGGGGCGTTTCTTCTTTGCCCCCGGCACGGCAGACGACTTGGGGAGGTGCCGCGCCGGGTGGAGGCGGGCCGTGGCCCGAGACAAGCATAAGCCCGCGCCGGGAAAGGCGCGGGCGTTGCCGTCAGTCGCGATACGACGCTGGAAAGGGGCCGAGCTCTTCTGTTTATCTGCCCGACAGTGCGTAGGGCAAAGTCCCTTGGCGTGGTCTTGATCGCGGCGTGCCCCCAGGTCTCCGTGCTGCGTGCTCTCGCGCGATCTCCTGTGCACGCGCGGCGACCGCACTATCCACGATCTGCTCTCCGCACTTCTCGCACACCAGGGCAGGCACTCCCGACAGTCGGACCGGCTGGCCACTGGCTCCCCACTGCAACTTTAGCTCGATGTTGCGGCGCACCAGCTGCCCCCCGCATCCGCATCGTCTAGCCACCCCTGTCATCATGATCCCCCCACTTCCTCGTCTTCTTCGTCTTTTCTAAAGACAGTTACGATGCGAGGCGGCGAACACCAGTAGGCCACAACGGCACATACAGGCACCGGTTCCCCGGGAAGGTTTATCTCAGCAAGGCAACTCGGCCCTCGCCGATCTTGGGGATAATCTTCGACGACGCGTCCATGGTCCCGAAGCGCCGCCTCCACCTCCGTGACGGGTAGTTTTCGTAGAGAAGACCGCTCTAATGCGTGTACCGACCACGCTATCGAGCCGTTCGAGAGACACGCACGAAGCGCGTTGTCCTCCACGTCACTACTCCAATCATGATAGACTTTTTCGAAGGATTCGTGTAGGCATTCGTGTTCCATAAAATTACTGCATTTTTCAAAGTTTTCCTGCTCTTTTTCGACAAGTTTTTCGGCCGCAACCGATCGGCATTCTATCTCTCACAGCAGACACCTCCTCCGCCCGGGGGGGCGTTTGCCACCTCATACCTCGCGATCGCCCGTCACATGGGTTCCTGCGTTCCGTCCAAACGGATCCCCGCAACCATCCTCTAGAGCTGACTTACACGTCTGCGTCTGCTGTTAGTTTCTCAGGTCTGTCCGCGCCTCCATGTGGCCGCGCCAAGGCACCGCCGAGTTCGATCATCACGGACTCTATCTGCTTTGTGTCGCTGTAGCCTCTGGGTGCGAGGCGAACCTTCTCGCCTGAGGACAGTGTTACATACAACTCTGTCCTCCGAGCAGTAAGCATGAGAGCTAGGCCAAGGACGGCAACGACTAGTCCACCTATCAGCAGGACGGTTCCTTGTTGACCTCCGTATCCATACAATCCGTTGTTCAGTAGCTGGAACAGGCCCAGCAGAGCTGCAGCTGCGCTCCAGCTATAAACAGAACCCAGGCTGCCGACTGCTGCCCGGCGTTAATCGTTGGCATAGACCGAACGCTGGAAAGGTGGTCGAGTCGTGCGACGGTGCAGTTCCTGGGGGCCTCGTAGATCACCAGGCGTTCCTCGGTTAGATAGAGGCTCATCCGCCACAATGACCATTTGCGTACAGTTGCCTCGTTCGATTGTTAGACCTTTTGGTAGTTCTTCCATAGCTTTCCACCTTCTGGGTGGGCGTGATTCCGTAGTTGGCCGCACAACTCCTGCAAGGATATTCCAATCCAGCAGGCGAATCCCTGCGGACAGCAATATCACCTGCTATGAGAGAGGAGCAAGACGCCCATGCGACTAGCGCGGTTATCCTTGGCCCTCTGCCTCGCATGCTTCATGGCGGTCTATACAATCCCCAACGTAAGCGCGGCAAACAGTGGGTTAACGCGGTCGGAGGTCGTGAGCGCGTTTGGGAGTTATAGCGTACAAAGCATCCGGACGATACCCGATGGCCATGGCGGCGCGCTCACTGTGGCTGAGGGCACGAGCAACGCTATATCGCAACTGTCTTGGTTCATGGTGTGGCACGGAACAGCGCGTGTCGCGTCGTTCCGCCTCTACGACACGACCATTGCAAACTACTCCCGCGATAGGGTGACGCTCCGAATCGGGGACATACCCAACGGCGGGAGAACGTCATATGGGTACTTCTCCTTATCGTGGAATGGCAAGCGTCTGGTGTTTTCTCGCCCACTGCCCAAGCAGGCACCTCTAGGTGGCGGCGGTTCATCCTCGCCTAGTTCGCCGCCGCAGAGCACCGGCCCAGGTTTCTTGGGAGTGCAAACGGCTAACCCGCCAAGTGACTGGTCAGTGACGGGCTGTGAGGTCATGCACACTATCCCCGGCACTCCAGCGGCAACAGCCGGACTGATTGGCGCAAACGATAGGGTTGATCCTGTGGGCGATGTGATTTACGCCCTTGGCGTGAACGGGATTTACATGCCCGTCAGCGACTGCGCCGCCTTCACCAGCGATCTATCTATTACGCAGCCTGGGCAGTCCATTGACGTTTACTACTACCACCGCGACGTGACGCTCTTCGTAGGCTCATGGCAGGCCGTGCAGGTATCAGTCACACTCGCCCCGCAGCCATGCCCTGCTCCCATCACAGGGCAGATCACGTCTACAGGTAATCGCATTGACCTGACCGCAGAACTGCAGGGGACGTTTGGGCAAAGTCAGGCGTTTACCGCCATGTTTGACACGGGCGGGGATGTGTCGTACTTCCCGAACTCGCTGCTGCAGCAGCTCGGATTCGCGCCGACGTCCACGACGGTTTCCACCGGCGTCATTCCGGGAGCGTCAACTACGGCCTTTCTGTACTCGATTCCCGGTTCGGACTTGCTAGTGGAGGACAACGGACAGTTTGTTCCGCTGGCGCAGGGAGAGATCACCGTAGAGGGCATACCCGGACTCGGATTCTCAGGCATATCGTCGGACGTGCTGAAACACGGAGTTGCCTTCTCGACGGCGGGCGGATACTGGTCACTCACACCAGCCTGCTCGTATTAAGCATGAACGTGGCGGGTCGGGACGTTCCCGAAGGCCTCCAGCACATGATTGAGGCCGCAGTTGGTCGTTGTGAGGCAACCCGCCGCCGATTTGGTGGCTGTCAACTTGTGCCGGGTGGTCCCCTTGGCAACTATGCAGCGCTAGATCCCGGTGCCCGCACTGTGTTGTTGGGTGAAGGGTGGATTGAGTCGGACGTGGCGCCATGAGTTGGCCCACCTTCTGATGCTACTAGACGGCTATCCCTATTCGGTGAGCCTTCCGGGCGACCGTGAGGCCGCCAACATGTCCGGCTTAATTGACAGTGCGGCGAACCACCTAGAAGTGATCCGAAGGATGCAGGTCTTCTCTATCCCCGATGACTATAGCCGTCACGAATCCGAGTACGAGAAAGGCGTGCTGGGTACTGTCAGGGACTTCCCGCCTGCACCAGCGACAAAAATCTTGGCTTGTCTCTACGTGGATTACCTTCACAGGGCATCCCCAGAAAGCGCATCTAGGGTTAAGCGGCTCCTGCGCAAACACGCACCGCGAGCCAAGACGCTGGGAGATGAAATTGCGAAGATCGCAGAGCCCCATGGGTGGTGCCAGACATCCGAAACCTCGTTTCTGTGCATGCAACAGTTGGTCGCCCTCTTGGGGTATCAGGGGCGCATCACGTTGCACAAAGGGCTGCCCGTCGGCTCCGTCGGCTCCGTCGGCTCCGTCGGGAGCTAGTTTAGCGGCTCCCATGTCGGCTTCGGCGGGATGTCGACCTTCACGCCGATGGACTTCGCGGCCTTGCCCGCGTCCTTCGCGATGGTGTGCGCGGCGGCGCGCTCCCATGCGGTCGGATGCCAGCTAATGACGCCCGCGCTGTAGAGGCCGAAGACGCAGAGGACGGCGATGATCGCGAGGGCGATGGGCGAACGTCTCATTCCTCCTGCACCTCCAGTTCACGCTCCAGCGCCCTGCGCACCAGGTTTGGCCGACCGCGCAGGGAAGACGGGCACGGACTTGCGGCAGGGGCGACCCCGGCGGGTTCGTTGAGCGCGCTCGCGACAAACCCAGATGTCTGCAAAGGTGTCTGCAAACTGAGGGGCGCCCCAAGCGGGGCGCCCCGAAACCCTTGATATGACTGGAGCTGGTGGGCGGACTCGAACCGCCGACCTGCGCATTACGAGTGCGCTGCTCTACCAACTGAGCTACACCAGCAAATTTGGAGCGGGAGACGGGATTCGAACCCGCGACCCTCGGCTTGGGAAGCCGATGTTCTACCGCTAAACTACTCCCGCGCAGTGTCTCATTATAACGACTCGATGTCGCTGTCGCAACCCGTCAACGAAGGATCAATGCGGCTGCAAGGCCCGCCACGAGGCCCACCGCGCCGCCGATCAGCGTAAGATACGCAGCGACGCGGCGCTGCACTCCGAGCAGGGGAAAGATCGCATCGCCATGCTGGCTGAGAGTGTTCGCGACGAGCGCCGCGAACGGCAAGTCACCGGCGACGAAGAGTCCGGCAACGACGATCTGCGGCCCGCAGCCAGGTATGAGGCCGATCGCCGCGGCGATCACGACATCGAGCAGCACGTTGCCGTGCAGCGCCTGCACGAGCAAGCCGCCGAGGAGGCCGTTTGCGAGGGTGAACGCGAGGTCCGCGAACACGACCCAAGCCATGATCTCCGCCGCGTCGCGTGCGGTCCGCTGCAGCGCGCGCGCGACCGCGCTGCCGATCAGCCACTGTCCTTTCGGCAACCGCAGGAGGATGACGCTGCCTACGGCCAGTGCGGTGCCGACGATGCCGGCCGCGGGGTCCGTCGCCGGCAGCCCGAGCGCCACCGCGAGCGCGCTCACGAGCAGGACAAACCAGCCGTAGACGGACCAGTTCGGCAGGCTCGTCGGCAGTTCGCACGCGGCAGACATGTCGGCTACGGAGAGGTAGCTGCGCGCGGGCGTCAGGTCGATCAGGGTGCCCAGCACGACGCCCACGACGAGCACGATGCCGGTGAGGGCGAGGGTTTCGAGCGGCCGCCCGCTCCAGAGAACGAACGCCGCGTCTCCCAGCGTTGCGAAATGTGCCGCATACAGGGTCCCTACCCCGACCGCGCCTGTGCTGTACAGGCGCGTCAGCGTGACGCTGCCCGCGCACCCGGGGACGGCGGAAACGGCGGCGCCCAGCACCGGTTGCGCCTTGCCCGTGCGGCGAAAGATGCGCTCAAAGTCCAGGAGCCCGGATTCCTCAAGGTAGGCGATCAGGAAGAGGAGGATGACCACCGGAGCGGCGACGCTGATCAGGGTTTCCCGCACGGCGCTGAGCAGAAGTGGGATCGTTGCGGCCACCCCCGTGGCGTTTACTGTCCCGTAGGTATGCGAAAGCGCCCTTATTCGACACTGTACCGCGCTTGCGGCCGGCTTAGGCAAAATGTTGCGAGATCGAGACAGGACGCCGGATGCGAGCGCATCCGGCGCCTTAGGCTACTAGCCTCGCGGGCTATACCTGCGCATGTTCGTAGAGGTCTTCGATGGTGATGGTCTGGCCATGCTCACGGCCGACCGAGAGCAGGGCGGCCTTCGCTCCCGCGATCTCTTCGAGGCGCGCGACGTAACGCTCCACTTCCGCAGGCAGGTCGCCGCGCGACTGCGCGGTGACGATGCTGTCGTCCCACCCGGGGAACTCCTCGTAGATCGGGGTCATACGGGCAAGGTCGCGCAGGTGCGCCGGGAAGTCCTCGATGCGGTGACCGTCCATCTCGTAGGCAACGGCGATCTTGACAGTGTCAAGGCCTGCCAGCACGTCGATCGAGTTCACCGCGATGTGGGTCAGGCCGTTGATCCGCGCCGCGTAGCGCAGCATGACGCCGTCCACCCAGCCGATCCTGCGCGGGCGCCCGGTCGTCGTGCCGTACTCCTTGCCGCGCTCGCGAATGCTGTTGCCGACCTCGTCCTGCAGCTCCGTCGGGAAGGGTCCGTCGCCGACGCGCGACGTGTACGCCTTCAGGACGCCTACCACCGTCGAGATCTTGGTCGGCCCGACGCCCGACCCGATCGTCACCCCGCCGGCGATGGGGTGCGAGGAGGTGACATAGGGGTAGGTGCCGTGGTCGACGTCGAGCAAAGACCCCTGCGCGCCTTCGAACAGCACCCGCTCGCCCGCGTCGATCGCGTCGTTGACGATGCGCGAGGTGTCGGCGACGAACGGGCGCAGGCGCTCGCCGTAGCTCATGTACTCGTCGTAGATTTCCGTCGCGGACAGCGGCTGCTGCCCGTAGACCTTTTGCAATAGGTCGTTCTTCAGTGCCACGTTTTCCTCGACCTGCTCGCGGAAGCCCTCCGGGTCCATCAGGTCCGCGACGCGGATGCCGAGGCGCGCATTCTTGTCCATATAGGCCGGCCCGACGCCGCGGCGCGTGGTGCCGATGCGGCGGTCGCCGCGCCGGTCCTCGTCCAGCCCGTCGAGCAGGCGGTGGTACGGCATGATCAGGTGGGCGCGGTCGGAGAGTACGAGGCGGCCCGTGTCGACGCCCTCGCCGCGCAGGTAGTCGATCTCCTGCAGCAGCACAGAGGGGTCGACGACAACCCCGTTGCCGATGACCGACCTGCAATTGGGATACAGAACGCCGGAGGGTACGATGTGCACCTTGAAGATGCGCCCGCCGACCACTACGGTGTGGCCCGCGTTGTTGCCTCCCTGGGTGCGAACCACCATGTGCGCGCGCTGGGCCAGGTAGTGACTGACCTTGCCCTTGCCCTCATCTCCGAACTGGGCACCGACCACCGCAATGGCAGGCACGCGATCGCCTCCTGTAGTGCATCCTGGCAGGCCGCGCTAAGGGTAGCAAAGGGGGTGTGAGGTGTCAAACGGGTTCGTGGGCACCCACTTGGCGGCTGGCGCGGCGGCGGCTGGGTGCAGGCGGGATCAGCGCGCCTCTTGCCGCTCGCGCGCGTCGAAGCGCCCGAACTCCTTGTGGAAGTGCAGCTGGACGCGGCCCGTCGGGCCGTTGCGCTGCTTTGCGATGTTGATCTGGGCGACGTTGAGCTGTTCCGGGGGCAGCTCGGGGTTGTAGTAGTCCTCCCGGTAGATGAAGGCGACGATGTCCGCGTCCTGCTCGATGGCCCCCGATTCGCGCAGGTCCGACAGCATCGGTTGCTTGTCCTGGCGGGACTCGACGGCACGCGAGAGCTGGGAGAGCGCGACGACCGGGACGTCGAGTTCGCGCGCCAGCGCCTTGAGGGACCGCGAGATCGCGGAGATCTCCTGCTGGCGGTTCTCCTGGCGGCCTCGCGCCTCCATCAGCTGCAGGTAGTCGATGACGATGAGTCCGATATGATGTTCCGCCTTCATGCGCCGGGCGCGGGCGCGCAGGTCAAGGGCGGTGAGGCCCGCCGCGTCGTCGATCAGGATCTGGGCGGCCGAGAGCCTGTCCACGGCGATCGCGAAGTTCTTCCACTCCGTGTCGCTCATGCGGCCGGTGCGCAGGTTGTTCTGGTTGATGAAGCCCTCCGAGCAGACGAGGCGCAGCGCCAGCTGCTCGCGCGACATCTCGAGCGAGAAGATGGCTGTCGGCACGCCGGCCATCGCCGCGTTGCGGGCGAGGTTCAGCGCAAAGGCCGTCTTCCCCATGGACGGACGGGCGGCGATGATGATCAGGTCCGCGGGCTGCAGCCCCGCCGTGAGGTCGTCGAGCTCAGGGAAGCCGGTGCGCACGCCGGTGACGCCGCCGCCCTCGCGGTAGACGGCGTCGACCTTGCCGATGGCCTCTATCAGCACGTCCTTGAGCGGGGAGTAGCTGCGGGTCGAGCGGTTCTGGGCGATGTGGAAGATGACCTGCTCTGCCTCGTCCAGGAGCTCCTCGGCGCTGGTCTGCGGGTCGAAGCCGCGCGCGACGATGTCCGTGCCGGCGCGGATCACCTGCCGGGCGAGAGAGCGGTCGCGGACCATCTCCGCGTAGCGCTCGACGTGCGCCGCCGTGGGTACGCCCGACGCGAGCTGCGTCAGGTAGGCAGCGCCGCCGATCGACTCGAGGCGCCCTGCCTTGCCGAGTTCCGCGGAGAGCGTGACGAGGTCGACCGGCTCTGAGCGGTCGAACAGGCGGAGCATCGCTTCGTAGATGGCGCGGTGCGCATCCCGGTAGAAGTCCTCGGGCACGAGCAGCGTGAGGGCGCGCGGGATGGCCTCGGCTTCGATCAGCATCGAGCCCAGCACGCTACGCTCGGCTTCGATGCTCTGGGGCGGAAGGCGGCCGATCTGACTCTCTGGGTTTGCCATCGCTATTCCGGACGCACGTCGATCAGGATCTTGGCCGAAGCGCGGGCGTGCAGGTGCACCTCCACCGTGTGCTCTCCGAGCGAGCGGATGGGTGCCTTCAGGGCGATCTTCCGCCGGTCAACCGCCATGCCCTGCTGCGCGAGCGCGTCCGCGATGCTCTGGGCGGTGATCGAGCCGAAGGGCTTGCCGTTCTCGCCGACGCGCAGGCGCAGCTCGACGCGGGTCTTCGAAATGCGGTCCGCGAGTTCTCGCGCCTCCTGTTCGAGGCGGTCGAGTTTCTGGATCGTCTTGCGGCGCTCCGCCTCGACCTGCTTCATGCGGCCTTCCGACGTGTCCTCGGCGAGGCCGCGCGGAAACAGGAAGTTGCGGGCGTAGCCATCCGCAACCTTCACCACCTGACCGCGCTTGCCGACACCCTTGACGTCCTCGCGCAAGATCACCTGCATATCGTCGCCGCCCTCCCCTTCTACGTGCTGGCGCCCCGGATGTGGCGCAAGTCTGTCATGTTGTCGACAACCCCGATGCAGACGAAAATCAGCGAAAGCTGGGGTATCAGGAGCATAAGCACCGGTATGACGATGCGCAAGACCAAGGGCAGCCGCAGACGGACCAAAAGATAGGTCAGGATGGCAAGCCCGAAGACGCCGAGGGGGATCTCCGTCCACACAAGGACGTAATCCGCCCAGCGCTGCGGAAGGGCCGTCGCCTGCAGGAAGCCGAGGACCGCCTGCGCGGCGAGGGCAACGAGGAAGAGTGGCGCGAGCCAGGGCGGCGACTGCCAGTGGGTGAACGGCAGCACGGGCTGTAGCTGCTTGCCGCTCGCACCGAGGCGCCAGCGCGCAAAGTAGAAGCCTTCCACCGCGACCGCCGCCGCGTAGACCGGCACGAGCGCCGGGATCAGGTCGATCGCCTGTGCGACGAGCTGCTTTGTCTGCATTGGCGAGAGGCCGTACAGGTGTGCCACCGACCGCATGTCCGCGGGCGAAACGTGGATCGCGCCTCCGAGCGCGAGCGGCAGGGTCACGATGCCGACCATGGACAGGAGGGAGATCGCCCCCGCGGAGAGGAACCACGGCATGCCGTTTTCGCGCCTCAGTCCGAGCCCGAGCACTGCGCCTGCGGCAAAGAGCCCGATCGCCGGCAGGCTGAGCTGCACGTCCAGCACGGCGACGCCGAGCATCCCCGCGGCAGCCGCGATGACGGCCTCGCCGATGCCCCCTTCGTACGCGACCACCGCGATCGGGAAGATGGCGACTCCCCCAAGCAGGAGCGGCACCCCGATCGCATAGCCGACCAGATCG
>JAKAPV010000080.1 GCA_021806845.1 Bacillota bacterium
TGGCGCGCTCGCGACGGATGTGCTGCTCGCGCGTCTGGAAGGTGAGTACGAAGCCCCGGTTGCCGTCGTGGTCTGTCGTCTCGCCCACGATGCGCCCGGGGATGCGGCGCAGGTACTCCTGCTTGACACCCATGTACCCGAGGTACGGGCCGCCGAACGACGGCGCGATGCCGAGCGGCTGGCCCTCGCCGACGGCCACGTCCGCGCCGTAGGATCCGGGCGGCCGCAAAACAGCCAAGGAGATCGGATCCTGCACGGCGATATAGAGGGCGCCCTGTGCGTGCGCGGCCTCGACGAGCGCCTCTGGCTCCTCCAGGAGACCAAGGAAATTCGGGTGCTGAATGATGACGCAGGCGGCGTTCTCCGCCAGGCGGCGCACCTCTGCGGGGTCGCTGCGGCCGTCGTGCAGCGGCGCCTCCACGACCTCCAGGTCGTGGCCCTCGGCGTAGGTGCGCAGCACGCCGCGGTACTGCGGGTCCACCGAGCGCGCCACCACGATGCGCGTGCGGCCGGTCTGGCCGTAGGCGAGCATCGCTGCCTCCGCTACGGCGGTCGCCCCGTCGTAGAGCGAAGCCTGGGCGACGTCCATGCCGGTCAGGGCGGCGATCAGCGACTGGAACTCAAAGATGACCTGCAAGGTGCCCTGGCTGATCTCGGCCTGATAGGGCGTGTAGGACGTGTAGAACTCCGAGCGCCTCAGCATCTCTCCGACGACGGACGGCACATAGCGGTCGTACGCGCCGCCGCCGAGGAAGGAAGCCATCTGGTCCATGTCCGCGTTCCTCTGCCCAAGGCCCGTGAGCAGGCGGAGCACTTCCATCTCGGGCAGGCCGTCCGGCAGGTTCAGGGGGCGATCCAGCCGGACCGACGCGGGGACGTCGGCGAAGAGGTCGTCGACGGCACTGGCGCCGATGACGCCCAGCATCGCCGCGCGATCCTCCGCCGTGTGCGGGGAAAAGCGCATCTCAGTGGCCGCCTTCCTGGTGGGACTCGTACGTCGCAGCATCCAGAAGGGTGGACACGTCTGCCTCTGCGATCCCTTCGATCTCGATGATCCAGCCGGCGCCGTAGGGATCCTGGTTGATCAGTTCCGGGTGGTCGACGAGTTCTTGATTGACCTTGGCGACCTTGCCGGACACCGGCGAGAAGAGGTCGGAAACGCTCTTCACGGATTCCACGACGCCGAACGCCTCGCCCTTCTTGAGCTGTCGTCCGACCTCCGGAAGCTCGACGAAGACGACGTCCCCCAGCTGGTCCTGGGCGAATTCGGTGATGCCGACCTGGCCGTCAGAAACGCGCACCCACTCATGGTCTTCCGTGTACTGCAGATCCTGCGGCGTGTTCACTTCGCACTCCTCCTGTAGAACGGAATCTTGACGACCTCCGCGGGCACGGCCCGCCCGCGCATCTCGACCGCGATCCTGGTGCCTGGCTGCGAGAGCTCCGCCGGCAGGAATCCGAGGCCGATGGCCTCGCCGAGCGTCGGGCTGGGCATGCCGCTCGTCGTCACGCCGACTGCCTTGCCCTGCGCGTCGAGCAGCGGGTAACCCTGCCGCGCGATGCCCCGCTCCAGCATGCGGAAGCCTGCCAGCCTGCGCGCCGGCCCCCCCTGCTCCTGCACGGCGACCAGCGCGGCGTGGCCGACGAAGTCGGCCTTTTGCAGCTTGACGAAGAACCTCAGGCCCGCCTCAAGCGGGCTGTGGTCCTTGTCGAGCTCATGGCCGTAGAGCGGCAGGCATGCCTCGAAGCGCAGCGAGTCGCGCGCGCCGAGGCCGCAGGGCAGGATCTCCTCCGGCGCGCCGGCGCGCAGGATCTCGCGCCAAACATGGACGGCATCGTCCGGGGCGACATAGATCTCAAAGCCGTCCTCCCCCGTGTAGCCGGTGCGCGACACGAGTGCCGTGCGGCTGGCAACCGGGACGTTCTCGGCTGCATAGAAGAACGCGATCTCGCCCAGGTCCTTTGGCGTCAGCCGCTGCAGGATCTCCTGCGCCTTCGGGCCCTGGATCGCGATCTGCGCCGTCTGCGCAGAGACATCGCGCACTTCGACGCCGCCGCCGAAGGCTGCCTGCTGCTCCTTGACCCAGGTGAAGTCCTTCTCGGCGTTCGACGCGTTGACGACGAGCAGGACGCGGCCCTGCAGGCGGTAGACGAGCAGGTCGTCGACGACGCCCCCATCCGGATAGCACATGGGCGTGTAGAGCACCTGATCCATCGCGAGGCGTGTGCAGTCGTTCGTCACCAGGTGGTTGGCGAAGTCGAGTGCCCTCTCGCCCGTGCATTCGATCTCGCCCATGTGCGAGACGTCGAAGAGCCCCGCCCGCTTGCGGACCGCCTCGTGTTCGGGGACGATGCCGGCAGGATACTGCACCGGCATATCCCACCCGCCGAAGTCGACCATCCTCGCTCCAAGAGCCAGATGTTCCTCATAAAGCGGTGTCTTCTTGCCCATTCCAAACCTCCTGCCTCACACAGGGTTCGGCCCGCGGCGCGTGCCCCACAGCATCAGCGCGGCCAAGAGCCCGGCGATCCCGACCCCCGCGGCCGCCTCGAAGAGTTGGCTGAAGGCGGGAAGAAAACTCGCATAGAGCACCGGGCCCGCAGCCGTGCCGAGAGCACGGAACGTTCCGAGCATCGCGACGGCCGAGCTGCTCTGTCCCTTCGGGGCCAGCCCCAACACAAGATACTGCAACGGAGCCCCCATGATAAGGCCCACTCCGGCCCCAATCAGCAAGAGACCCAGACCGAGTCCCACAGTCCCGCCCAGGACCGGAATGGCATACCCGCCGACCGCGAGCAGCAGGAATCCCGCCGCGAGCACCGGCGTCGGGCCGATGCGGTCGGTGAACTCGCCTCCGAGCCAGGAAGTCAGCGCGGCCGCGATGGCCATCGGCAGGAGTGCGAGGCCGGACTGCACTTCGCTGAATTGCAGCCCGCGCATAGCGTAGAGCGGCACGAAGAACGCGAGGACCATGCCCGCTGCGCCCAGCAGCCCTGCCGCGTACGCGAGTCCGAGGCCCCCGCGCAGGTCCAGGGAGCCGAAGATCGATCCGCTCGCGCTGCGCTCCCAGAATCCGAGGTTCGGCAACAGCAGCATGCCGAAGACCAGGCTGGCGACGCCAACCGGCAGGCTGCCTCTGCGCAGGAACTCGAAGCCGATCAGCATGGCGCCGACGCAGGCGGCCGTCAGGAGCGCGCCCAGCACGTCGACCGGAGCGGGCCGCACCTCCACCGGAGCCGGGAAGGTGAACAGGGCGAGGAGCGCAACGGCCGCGGCCAGCGGCACGGTAACGAGAAACAGCCAATGCCAGCCCGCGTACGCAACCAGCACCCCGCCGATCGGCGGGGCGATCACCGCCGCAATGCCGTACACGGCACCCATGAGGCCGAGGAGTGCGCCGCGGCGGCTCTTCGGAAAGGCTGCGCCGATCTCCGCGGTTGCGAGGGGGATCAGGTTTGCGGCGCCGAGCGCCTGCACGCCGCGTGCCAGGAGCAGCATCCCGAAACTGCCGCCAAGTCCGGCCAACAGGGACCCTAGACCGAACAGGACGGCGCCCCCGACGAAGACAAGGCGCCGGCCGTGGCGGTCCCCGAGCGCTCCGGCAATCGGCAGGCCCACGGCGTAGACGATGCCGTAGACGGAGACGAGCCACGCACCCGCTCCCGCGGAGACGTGCGAGGCGACATCGATCGCCCTGAGCCCCGGCGCGATGAGATTGAGGTCGGCCGCGCCCAGGAATACCCCGAGCATGAGTGTCCACAGAAGCGCCGTGCGCTGCGTCGGCAACCTGTCCCCTCCCTGGCCGTGCCGCGCCGTACGCGGCAGACCGTTGTCCAAATGGGTATTCTTCGCATTCCTGCCGAGGATTCCTCTGCCCGCTGCGCCATCCGGCAGTCGCGACAGGCCCACACGGCTGACGCACAGGTCCGATTGCCCATGCTAGGATCGTCCGGAAAGGGAGCGATCTTCGTGTCGCAAGCGGCTATGGAGACGGCCTCGCCCTTCACTGCGAAGCCGATGCTGGTGTTCTGGGAAACGACGAAAGCGTGCCTGCTCGCCTGTCGCCACTGCCGGGCGACAGCGCAGCGCGATCCGCTGCCGGGCGAGCTTGATACCCAAGAAGGAAGCGAACTCTTACGGCAAATCCGGGCGTTCGGCGATCCGCCGCCTGTCGTGGTATTCACAGGCGGGGATCTTCTGATGCGTCCCGACATCGATCACCTCCTGCGCCTGGCGCAGGACCTCGGGCTGCACACCGCAGCCGCGCCTGCGGCGACGCCGCTGCTCGACAAGGCAGCCCTGCGGCGCCTCTGGGACGCCGGCGTGCGCTCCGTCTCTCTCAGCCTAGATGCACCCGGAGCGGCGCACGACGCGATCCGCGGCGTGTCAGGGACCTACGAGCGAACGCTGCAGGCGGCCAGAGAGGCGCTCAGCCTCGGCATGCAGGTGCAGATCAACACCGTCGTCATGCGCAGCACGCTCGCGACGCTGCCGGACGTGGCGGCCCTGCTCCTCAAAGAGCGCATCCCCGTCTGGGAGGTCTTCTACCTCGTCGTGACGGGTCGCGCGCTCGCGAACGACGCCCTGTCCCCCGAAGAGCAGTACGCCGTCGCGCAGTTCCTCGTGCAGGCGTCGCGCTATGACCTGTTGGTGCGAACCGTGGAGGCGCCCTTCATCCGCAGGGCGATGCTCGAGCAGACTGCCGGCGCAGATTCCCTGCCGCTCGCCAGGGAGCTCGTGGACAACCTCGCCGCGCTGGCCGGCGCTCCGCCGCATGCGCCGCGCATCGGCCATCGCGGGACGCTTGACGGCGATGGCATCGTGTTCGTCGGCTTCGACGGGACCGTCTCGCCGGGGGGCTTCCTGCCGGTGCCGCTCGGCAACGTGCGCAGCGAAAGCCTGCTCGACCTCTATCGCAACCAGGAGCTGCTGCGGCAGATCCGCGCCCGGGACTTCTCCGGCGGCTGCGGTGCCTGCGAGTACCGCTGGATTTGCGGCGGATCGCGCGCGCGGGCCTACGCCTCCGCAGGCGACCCGCTCGCGTCGGATCCCGCCTGCCCGTACGCGATCGCCGACTGATGCCTGAACGGGAGAGGTCCTCCCGGGCGATGCGCCCGGGAGGACCTCTCCCGTTCAGGGGTGTCCGAACGTCTTCGCGAACGAGAGTACCGCCGGCCCCAGGAGCACGACGAAGATCGCCGGGAAGATGAAGAAGACGAGCGGGAAGAGCATCTTGATCGGCGTCTTGAGCGCCTTTTCCTGGGCCTTCTGCTTGCGGAACGTGCGCATCTGGTCACTTTGCACCCGCAGCACGTTGGCGATCCCGATGCCGAGTTCGTCGGCCTGGACGATGGCTGTGACGAAGGCGTCGAGTTCAGGGAGACCGACGCGGGACGCAAAGGAGCGCAACGCTTCCGCCCGCGGCCTGCCGAGCTGTATCTCGCGCAAGGTACGGCCGAACTCTGTGGAGATCGGCGCGGGGAAACGTTCGGACACGCGGGCGAGCGCCGCGTCGAAGCCGAGGCCGGCTTCCACCGAGACGGAGAGGAGGTCCATGACGTCCGGGAGCGCGCGGGCGAAGGTGCGCTGGCGCGCTGAGATGCGCTGCGCGAGCCAGAAATCCGGCAGGCGCCATCCGAGAACGGTGAGGGCGACCGCGAAGAGGATGACCCGTCCCCCGAAGGCGACAAACGAGAGGCCGATCAGTGCGAAGATGATGCGAAGTCCGAAGATCAGGCCGGGCGTCGTCGGGTTGCCCGCGCGCTCGAGGCGCAGGGCGAGGACTTCGCCCTGGCGCTCCGGCAGGAGGCGCGCAAACCGCTTCGAGATGCCTTCCGCGAGCGGTGCGAGGACGCGCGTGCGAAATCCTTCCTCGGCCTCCGCCGCTGCGGGCGTATCGGGTACATGCCGGGCGACTTCGCGCAGCTGCAGCCGTAACCGTTCCTGCTCCGCGGTCGGCGCGATCACGAAGAGTCCGGCAACCAGGCCGAAGGCTGCGGCCTCCAGCAGCAGCAGTGTCTCCATGCGCTACACCTCGATCCGCACGATGCGGCGCAATGCCACGAAGCCGATCGCCTGGAGGAAGACCGCGAACAGCAGGAGCGCCTGACCGGGCCCAGGCCGCCACATCGGTGCGAGGAAGGTAGGCGACATGACCTGCATTACGGCGACCAGCGCGATCGGCATCGCGCCGACCACCATGGCTGACGTCCTGCCTTGCGCCGAGAGCGCCCGGACCTCGCCCTGCAGGCGAACGCGCTCGCGGATCGTCAGCTGGATGCGGTCCAGGATCTCCGCCAAGTTGCCGCCGACCTGGCGCTGGATGCCGACCACCGTCACCATCAGTTCGAGATCTGCCGAGCGGGCCCGCGTCGCCAGATTCTCCAGCGCCTCGTCGATCGGCACGCCGACGCGCGTCTCGGCGAGCATGCGCTCTAGCTCCTGCCCGAGCGCGCCCTTGGTCTGGCGGGCGCAGGCGTCCAGCGCCTGCAACAGCGAGAACCCTGCGCGCAGTGCGTTCGAGATGGTGCCGAGCGTGTCCGGCAGGGCGGCTGCGATCTGCTTTTGGCGTTCCTGGCTGCGGGCCACGAGCAGGATCGTGGGCGCGAGCAGGCCAACTGCCCCGAGCAGTAGCGCCGCAAGGCCGCCGAAGATCGCTCCGAGCAAGGTGCCGAGCAGGCCGGGGCCAAGCGAGATCAGCAGGAATTCGCCTGGCCGCAGGTTGAGGTCGGCCGCACGCAGCCGCGCCGTCAGACCCGCGGAGAGCGAGCGCCGGGCGAGGCCGCTCTCGATGGCCGCCACGAGCCGCATGCGCAGAGAGACCTTCTCTGCCGTCTCGGGCTCCGGTTCCTCTTGCTGCGCACCGCCGCGGCGCACCGTCGCGCGCATGTAGCGGACGAAGTCGGGATCCAGGGCGAGCGCCGCCATGACAGCCCAGGTGACGGCTCCGAAGATGAGCAGCAGCAGGAGGTAGCGCGACAGCATGCCTAGAGCCCTCCGCCCGCAAAGATCTTCGGATCCACCGTCTGCCCGTACATGGCCAGCCGGTCGAGAAAGCGCGGCCGCAGGCCGGTGGGGCGGAAGCCCTCGTCGGGCCTGTAAAGGAAGAGGTCCTGCAGGAGGATGACATCCCCCTCCATGCCCTGCACCTCCGTGATGTGGGTGACCCGGCGCGAGCCGTCGCGCATCCTCTGCTGGTGCACCACGAGATCGAGTGCTGACGCCACCTGTTCGCGGATCGCTCGCACCGGTAGCTCGAAACCCGCCATCAAGACCATTGTCTCGATGCGGGAGAGCACGTCTCGCGGCGTATTCGCGTGGACCGTCGTCAGCGAGCCGTCGTGGCCGGTGTTCATCGCCTGTAGCATGTCGAGCGCCTCTCCGGCACGCACCTCACCGACCACGATGCGGTCGGGGCGCATGCGCAGCGCGTTGCGCACGAGCTGGCGGATGGTCACCTCGCCGCGGCCCTCGAGGTTCGGCGGGCGCGTTTCCAGAGAGACCACGTGGTCCTGCTGCAGCTTGAGTTCCGCGGCGTCCTCGATCGTCACGATGCGCTCATCGGCCGGGATGAACGCCGACAGGCAGTTGAGGAGCGTCGTCTTGCCGGAGGCGGTTCCGCCGGAGACGACGATATTGAGCCGCCCGCGGACAGCCGCTTCCAGCAGCTGCGCCATGCTCGACGTCAGTGAACCGGTGCGCTCCAGGTCTTCGATCGTCAGCGGGCGGTCGGGGAAGCGTCGGATCGTCAGCGTCGGGCCGCGCAGGGCCAGCGGCGGAATGATCGCGTTGACGCGAGACCCGTCCTTAAGGCGTGCGTCGACCATCGGGCTGGACTCGTCGATGCGGCGTCCGAGCGGGGCGACGATGCGCTCGATCAGCTCGAGGATCTCCCGGTCGTCCCGAAAGCGCGCCTGGGTCTTGATCAGCTTGCCGCGCCGCTCGACATAGACCTGGCTTGGGCTGTTGACCATGATCTCGCTGACGGTCGGGTCGTCAAGCAATGGCTGCAGCGGACCGAGGCCGACCATCTGGGCGTAGATCTCCTCGGTAAGCGCCTCGCGCTCCAGGGGGCCGAGGCCGTCCTCATCGCGGAGGATCTCTCCAATCCGGCCACGGACCTGCTCGTACCACGCGGCATCCTGTGTCTGACCGTGCCCTTCCATGTCTGCCGCGAGGCGGGTCTGGATCTGCTGGCGCAGCTTTTCCCCCCGGCCGACTTCGACCGGGCGCTCCACCGGCGGCGCTTCCCCCTGTTCCGTGCCGGTGCGCAACCGCTTGTAGAGCGACATGGCTTACTTCGCCCCCAGTGCCGACACGCGGTGGCTGCGGTCGCGCGTCTCGACGAGACTCGCACCGACCTTGGCGATCGCCCGCGCCAGCGCGGAGCGACCGCGCAGGCGCACGAGCGGCACGCCGAGGTTGGCTGCACGCACTGCGACGTCGCCGTCCGACGGCAAGTGAAATTGGATCGGGTGATCGAGCACCTTGGCGATCTCGTCGCCATTGAGACCTATGCCGGCGTTGCCGCGGTTGAGGACGACCTGCAGCTTCTCCTGGGGGTAGCCCAGGCGCTCGAGCAGAATGTCGAGCCCCTTCGCGGAGTTCTGCAGCGCCGGGACGTCGGGCGTCGTGACGAACAGCACGCGCTCGGCCTCGTCGAGGGCGGTGATGACCGCCTCGCCGAAGTCGACCGCCGTGTCGACGATCACCCAGTCGTAGCTGCTGCGCAGGACGCGCAAGATCTCCTGGACGTAGTTGCGATCCGGCTCACGCTTGCCCTCGCCGTCGACAAAGGCCGCGAGGTCGGGCGTCGTAGGTGCCGCGAGGATCTCGACGCTGCTGTGCGTCGAGCGCGTCAGCACTTCCTCCACCATGCTGAGGTTCAGCGCACCGGACCTGCGACAGACATCGACGATCGTCAGGCTGGGTCGCGCGCCGAACAGGGTCGCCGCGCAACCGAACTCGAGGTCGAGGTCGACGAGGGCAACGCGCTGGCGCTGGCGGTCCGCCAGTACCACCGCGAGATTGGCCGCGAGCGTCGACTTGCCGACGCCCCCCTTGGTGCCGAAGACGGTCACCACCCGCCCGCGGTGCGCCCGCCGCTCCCCCTGCACGAGCCGCGCGATGGCGGCTTGGAGTTCTTCCGTCGCGATCGGCTCCGCGAGGTAGTCCCTGGCTCCCGCCTGCATGGCGGCCCGCATGGTCGCGAAGTTGGCGTCCGTACCGATGACGACCGCCTTCGTTCCGAGGGCCTGGTCAAGTTCGGCGCAGAGGGCGAGGATTTCGTCGCTGCCGTCCATGTACAGCACCACGAGATCAGGGTGCTCCTGCCGCACCAGCTGGCGCACCCGCTCCGGGCGGTCCGCCTCGAAGACGCGGCCGAACTCACGCAGCGCCTCCCGCAGCTCGGGCCGCCGCCCGCCCGGGGCCAAGAGCACCAACGCGGGCTGCTGTTCCGTGCTCATCAGGGCAACCCTCCTACGGTGACGGTTGCGGAGCCGCTGCCTGCGCCGGAGTGCGGCCGCAGCAGGAACGTGATGGTGCCCTGCTGCTCCGAGAGCGAGATGGTTGCCGCCTGCTGCGGAGTGACCGCCAGCGTGACCAAGGTGTACGGAGAGGTGTTTCCGGCCGCGGTCGGAGCAGTGCTGCTGCCCGTGCCCGCGCTGAGGCCGATCACCGCGACATCCTGCACGACGACGCTGGCGTGGGCCGGCGATGCCGCACCGGCGTTCGTGGCGCTCTGGACGGGGAAGGTCGCAAGGACGTCGACCTTGTCTCCCGGGCTGAGATTCCCCGCGACGCCGCTGACGCCGTTGACCGGCACCGCGAACCCGCGCATGCCCGCGGGTATCTGGTAGCTGATCCCCGCGACTTGGCTTGGCTGCAACTCGTCGCTGAGGACGGGGTCGCCCAGCGTCAAGCCGACGCGCGCGACCTGGCCGACGGCGGAAGCCATCGTGGTCAGGGCGCCATGCAGCGCCGCGCTCGCCGGGACGGTCTCGAGCTGGACGTCCTGGGACGAGAGCACCGTCCCCGCATTGACCGACTGCGCCGCGACCACAATCGTCGCGGTCGGAGCCGTCTTGCGCGCCGTCAGCTGCGCGACCAGCAAGGTGGCGATCAGCGCCACCGCGAGAGGGATCAGGATGCGTATCAGTCGTCGTCTCGTCATTCGATCAGCCGCTCCGCTTCAAGCCCGTAGTTGCCTGCGCTGCTGCCGAATTGGCCGTCCACCACGAGGTGCATGAACTGTCCCGTGACATCGCCGTTCGAGACCGACTGCAGAAAGAAGGCGGCGAATCCGAGGACCGTCACGCTGGTCTTGCCGCAGTCGGCCTGGCTGATGATAGGTACGTACAGGACACGTGGCGAACTCGGCAGCACCGTCTGGTAGGTACTGCTGGTATCGTAGGACAGCCGGGGCGAGAGTCCCGTGTCGGTGGGACCGCTCATGTTGCCCGTCTCGGTCGGTATCGACGCTCCGGCGGAAACCCACTGCTGGTAGCCGTCTGCGAGGTTCGTCTCGTACTGGGACGCTCCGTTGTCGGTCGAACCGGTGCTGGTGGTCATGTCGAGGGCCATGTAGTTGCCGCAGCTGCCGCTGCCGGCGCCGGCCTTCAACGTGTAGGTCTGACCGAAGACAAAGTCCTGGTAGTAGACCCCCAGGGGCACGGACCCCATCGCCTGGCTGATCGCGCCGACCTGAACCGCGGATGTCTGCGTGAAGGTCCCCGAATCGACACCGAACAGCCTCGCGAAGAAGTAGGGTACGCTGCCCTGGGTCGTGACGGTGATCACCTGGTTGTCATCGGAGAAGGAGACGGTTACGTCGCTCGCCGCTACGCCATCCGCGGCCGCCGTGTTCTGGGCGTCAATCACCGCTTGGGTCGGATTGCCCGGCAGGTCCTGTCCCCCCGCGAGCGCGGCCGCGTCCGCGGCCTTCTTCAAATGTTGGACCAGAACGTATGCCCTACCCGCATCCAGCGAGAGCGCCCCGATCGACAGCAGGGCGACGGCTGAGA
>JAKAPV010000081.1 GCA_021806845.1 Bacillota bacterium
CTTCACGAGGGACAGCACATCCTCTCCCGTCGCGACACCGTCATAGGTGCGAAAACTCGCGTCACTGTCGCCGTGTCCCCGCAAGTCCATGGATGCGACGCGATAGCCCGCCGCTGCGAGATCGCGTTCGAGGAAGCGGTAGACGAAGCGTACGTCTCCCATCCCAGGCACACACACGACGAGCGGGCCTTCCCCATTTACTGCGAACGCTATCCTGCCCTCACCACGGCTGAGGAACTGCAGCCTCCCACTTCCAGACACGAGAACCGCTCCTTCAAGCTAATGCCATTAGTTTTGCGGTCTCAACTCTAGCTAATAGCATTAGCCTGTGTCAAGCAGTGCAGCAACCACACTTTTGCGGCGTGCAGCCCGACAAGCGCAATACCATCCTTACTCCTGGACGACTCTTTGCCCCCTCCAACCCGAGCGGTACAATCCCCGCAGGGGCCGAAGGCGCAGGGGGTGACCGTGATAAGGGTCCTCGTCATCGGCGGGACGCGCTTCGTCGGGTACCAAGTCGCATGGCGGCTCGTCGCCCGGGGAGACAGCGTGACGCTGCTCAACCGCGGCAACCATCCGGATCCATTTGGCCCGCGGGTAGAGCGCATCGTCGCCGACCGGCGGGGTCGGGACTTTGGGAGCGCGCTGGAGCGGCGCACGTTCGATGCCGTGGTCGACTTTGCCGGCTTCGACGGGCAGGACGCAGAGTCGGCCGTAGATGCGCTCTCCGGCAGAACCGGTCACTACATCTTCATCAGCTCGGGCCAGGTCTATCTCGTGCTCGACGGGGAGCGCCGCCCGGCCATCCGGCCCACTCCGGAGACGCGCTACGACGGTCCCGTCATGGAGGCGCCCAGCGACCCGAGGGACCTCGCGGAATGGCGCTACGGCGTCGGCAAGCGTGCCGCCGAGGATGTGCTCTCGCGCGCCTACGCGGAGCATGGCTTTCCCGCGACACGGCTGCGGCTCCCGATGGTAAACGGCGAGCGGGACCCCCACCGGCGCATCGAGGGATACCTGCGCCGCATCCTCGACGGAGGACCCCTCCTGCTGCCGGACGGCGGCAAACACCCGGTGCGGCACGTCTACGGCGCCGCGGTCGCGCAGGCGATTGTCGGCATGCTCGGCCGGCAAGACACGTTTGGAGAGCCTTTCAACCTCGCGCAGGACGAGATGCCCACGCTGCGATCGTTCCTGGAGTCGCTGGGCAGACTCGTAGGCGCCTCCCCCGAGATCCTGGCGGTGCCGCGGGCCAGCCTGCTTGCCGCAGGGCTGCGTCCGGAGGCGGCGTCCGCCTTCAGCGATCCCTGGATGTCCTGCCTGGACCCTGCCCGAGCGAAGGAGAAGCTTGGCTTCTCCCACGAGCCGCTCGAAGCGTATCTCGGCAAGATCGTGGCCTCGTACCTCGCCGCGATTCCGCCGGACCCTCCGGAGAACTACCTGCAGCGTCCGCAGGAACTGGCCCTCATCCGCTGAGCGGATGATCCGCCAAAGAACATCCGCGCACCCGCGCAGTCGGGAGGAAGCCCATTGCTGAGGCGCTGGGCCCAATTTTGCGGTCGCTTTCGGTTTGCCGTCATCACGCTATGGGCCGCAGTACTGTTCGCGAGCATCCCTCTCGCGGCGAACGTCACCCACAACCTCTCATCAAGCGGCTTCGAGGACCCCAGCAGCAGCGCCGTCTGGACAGACAAGCAGTTCAATTACCTGCACAGTCCCTCGAGCCAGACGCTGCTCGTGAGCGCGGACCGCGCGAGGGTGAACTCCTGGGCGCAGGCCGCCCGCATACCCGCGCAGGACGTACGACCTGTCGCCGCGGGGAAGACGCTGCTCGTGCCCGTCGCACCTTTCAGCGGCAGCCAGGTGGCGCACGTCCGGGAGGCGGCCAGGAATGCACACGTCGCGGTGCAGGCCGTCAACGAAGTGACCATCGGTCAAAGGGTGCTCGCAGACGCGAAATCTACGCTCGCATCCAGCCTGCCGATCGCGCTCCCGCTCGTGCTGATCCTCTTGCTCTTCGTCTTCGGCTCCGTCGCATCTGCCGCGCTGCCGCTCATCGTCGCCGGCGTGGGCTCCTCTCTCGCGCTCGCGGTGATCGACATCCTCGAGAACCACATGACCCTCTCTTCGTATCTCACCGACATCGTGAGCTTCCTGGCGCTGGGGGTCGGCGTCGACTACGCGCTCTTCATCAGCGCTCGCTTCCGGCAGGAACTCCAGCGCAGCGGCGATCCGGATCTGGCCCTGGCGGAAGCGATGCATACGTCCGGTCGCTCGGTCCTCTACTCGGGGTTCGCGGTCGCGCTGGCGGTGGCAACGCTGCTGCTGGGGGGCGACGCCTACTGGAGAGGCATCGCGCTCGGCGGCGCCGTCGCGGTGGCGTCGGTCCTGGTGGCGACCCACAGCCTCCTGCCGGCCCTGCTGCGCCTCTTCGGCCGCCGCCTGGAGTGGGGCCGCCTCCCCATGTCGCATGCAACGGGCAGCATGTGGCAGGGCATCGCGCGCTTCGTCGGACAACATCCCGCTTGGGCGATGCTGATCGGACTCGCGCTCCTTGGAGCGCCCGCCGTCTACGGCACGCAGATCCGGATCAGCACGCCCGCAAACCTCGCGACGCTCCTGCCGAAGTCAGATCCCCTGCGGCAGGCGGCGGACCTTCAGATGCGGGTGCTCGGGGCCGGAGCGGTATCCCCCATCGTCCTTGCGATGCGTCTTCCAACCACGACGTCGGATCTCAGCACCTGGCAGACCGTGGCCAAGGTGACGCAGCAGGCGCGCGCGCTCGCGGGCGTGCGTTCCGTGGCTTCGCCCGCCGCCCTTGGCCTCAGCCCCTTGCAGCTCGCGCAGGCGATACAGCACCCCTCGCTCATCCCTCCCGCGCTCGCAAGCGGCCTTGAGGCCTTCACGAGTTCAGCCCGCCCGCATCTTGTGGTCGTCTACGTCACCTCGGACACCGGGCCGGACTCCCTGCAGACCCTGCGGATCGTGCACCGGCTGCAAAGGGACCTATCCGGCTGGCTGCCGTCCGGCAGCCGCAGCGGCGTCGGCGGTGTCACAGCGCTGCTCGACGGGTTCAACCAGCTCACGGGAAGGCAGCTGCCCTGGATCATCGGAGCGGTCGCCGCGATCGCGTTTCTCGTGCTGCTGATCGCCACGGGCTCTCTTTTCGAGTCGCTCCTCGGCGTGGTATTCGATGGCCTCGTCGCCCTCGCGACCGCAGGCATCCTCGTCCTGACGGTGCAGCGGGGCGGCCTCGGCTTCGCGGCGATGCCCCCCGACAGCAGCATCACGCCGCTCATCTTCGTCCTGCTGTTCGGGCTCTCGATGGACTACGAAGTGATTCTCCTGCACCGGATCCAGGAGCACGCGCGCGCGGGCGCCCCCGGCGCCGAGGCGGCCAGCGCCGGACTTGCGGGCACCGGCGCGATGATCACAGGTGCCGGGATGATCATGGTGGTCGTGTTCATCGCCCTGCTCGTGAGCCCGCTCGAGATCATGCAGTTGCTCGCGATCGGCATGACCTCCGCCATCCTGCTCGACACCTGGATCGTGCGCAGCCTGCTTGTTCCGGGCAGTATCGCCCTGCTGGGCCGCTTCGCGTTCTGGCCGTGGGGCGAAAGCACCAAGCGGGCCGAGTCGCAATCCGGCTGACCGCCACCCTCCTTCACCCGCGTACCACTGGACGCTACACTGGGCGCTAGAGCCGCCGCAGGGGGTGCGCACGTGGCCGGGATGCTCCTTGTGCTCGCGTTCAACCTGCTCGCCGGCTTCAATGACGGCGGCAACCTGCTCGCGACGCTTCTTCCAGCACGGCTGCGGCCCGTGCTGCTCTGGCTCTGGCTCGCGGTCATCGTCTCCGCGGGGCCCCTTGTGCTCGGCACGCACGTCGCGGATACGATTACCCAGCGCATCGTGCTCCCCCAGACGTTGCGCCGCGTGATGGACCCTGCGCTGACGGCGTCGCTGCTCGTCGTGCTTGTGAGTTGGTGGCAGCGCGTGCCCACCTCCATGTCGCTGGCCCTGATCGGTGCCATGGCGGGCTCCGGAGTCGCCGCCGGCCTGCCGGTCGTATGGGGCGGAGTCGCGCGGGCGCTCGTCGGGTTTGTGCTGACCGTCCTGCTCGGAGGACTGCTCGGCCTCTCGACGGCCAGGCTGGGCACAGCCGTGCTCCGTCGCCTGCGGCGCGGCCTCTTGATCAGCCTCTTCCTGTTTCTCACCGCGGCGCTCGAAGGTGTGGCGTATGGCGGCAACGACCTCGAGAAGGCCATCGGCCTCTTGCACTTCGGAGGGCTGGCCTGGCAGGGCGCCATCCTGCTCTCGGTCCTGAGCTTTGCGGCGGGGAGCATCGTCGGGTCCTGGCGCATCGCGCGCACCGTCGGAAGCCAGATCCTGCGCCTGCGCCCGACCGAGGCGCTCTATACCCAGATGGCCACGGGCCTCTCGGTGGTGCTCGCAGCGCTCACGGGCATCCCTGTGTCGACGAGCCAAACCGTCGACGCAAGCCTGCTCGGCGTCGGTTCGGCGGACAATCCGCGCCACGTCGGCTGGGGGGTCGTCCGGCGCATGGCGGCAGCCTGGGTCCTCACCCCGATCTCGGCATTCGTCGCAGGGGGGATTTGCGCGTGGCTATTTCGGACTATCTGAGGCGGGCGGGGCGGGAGCTCTTGGAGATCCTGCGCCCGCGCGACGCCCAGTTCACCGACCTCCTGATGGCCCTTTCCGGCAGCGCGGCCCAGGCGGCGGCCGCCCTGCTCCGCTACCTCGCATCGCCGAGCCCCGAACTCGCGCAGGAGATCGCGGATCTCGAGGGGCGCGCCGACCAGATCCAGTCCGATATCCAGCGGGCGCTGCGCGAGGCGTTGGTGACGCCGCTCTCTGGCACCGATATCAACTACCTCGCAAACGCCATCGACGATCTCCTGGACCAGTTCGAGGACATGGTGTCGGAGGATCAGGCGCTGGCGGCAGCCGGCATCGGTAAAGAGCCCTACGAGGAAGCCAACTACAATCAGGTCGTGACAAGCCTCGGCAAGGCGGTCTCCCTCCTGCCGGACTGCGTCTCGGCGGTGCTCCGGGATCCGAAGGCGGCACAAGCGAAGATCACGGCCATGCGCGACGCCTATAACGAGGGCAGGCGGGCCTATAGCCTTGCGTATGCCGCCCTGCTGCAAAGCCGATCGGGCGCGGCGGCCGCCCGCCCGGAAAACCGCCTGCGCTGGCTGAGGTCGCACCTGCGAAGGGTTGAGAAGCTGGCAAACGCCTTCGCCGGCATCCTCGCGAACGGCTAGTCCCCACGTTGCCGCCCTCCGCAAAGCAGGGAGCGGAGGCCACAATCGCCCTTATCCCTCCACATCGACTTCCCGCGCCTGGCCGAGGGTAATGCGAAAGGCCCGCAGCTCCCGCGCGGCGGGTGCAGCGATGAGGTAGACGGCCTGCGGGTAGGCCGCCTCGTGCAAGTCTGTCGCGGACGGCGCTGCGGGCCCCCTCGGATGCGAATGGAAAATGCCTAGCAGGTCTATGCGGTCGCGATCGAAATCCCGCAGTGCGGCGAGGATCTCCTCCGGGGCAATGGCGTAGGCCGAGGGGCTCTCCAGGGCATTGCGGCACGGGACGAACCGCAGGAGTTCGTTCCCCCTCCCGCCCAAGAGCCCGCAGGCCTCGAGCGGCAATTCCCGCTGCGCGTGCGCGAGCAGCGCGTCGCGCAGCCCGGGCGAGAGCCGCACGCTCACCGCGAATCCTCGTGCAGCGGCAGGCCGGCCGCCCGCCAGGCGGCGAGCCCGCCCTCCACCCCGCGCGCGCGATATCCTCTCTGCCTGAGAAGATCGACGGCGATCCGCGAACGCCGGCCGATGTCGCAGAACGCGATCACTGCCCGGCTGGGGTCTAGCGGCAGCTCGCCGGACGCGATCTCCTCAAGCGGAAAGAATACGGCGCCCGCAATGGTCGGGCGCACTCCGGCAGCCGGCGGCCGGACATCCAGCCACTGCGTCCCCGCCACGCCGACGAGTTCGTAGGCCTCCCGCGCAGAGAGTTCTGGAGGGTGGGCATCGGCGACACCCGGCAGCGGCGCGCCGCAGAAAGCCTCGTAGTCGATGAGTCCAAATTGGGTCGGATGTTGGCTACAGACCGGACAGCCCGGATCGCGGCTGATCGGGAAGCTTCTCGAGCGGGCGCCCAGGCCGTCGATCACGAGCAGTCTTCCCGCTAGGCTCTCGCCTGCGCCGAGGATCAGCTTCACCGCTTCGAGCGCCTGAATGGCCCCGACCTCACCGGCCAGCGCGCCGATGATGCCGGCTTCGGCGCAGCTCGGCACGCTGCCGGGCGGGGGTGGGCTCGGGAAGAGGCACCGGTAGCAGCCGCCGCCCGGAAGGTATACGGCGACCTGTCCCTCAAAGCGCAGGATCGACGCATCCACCCATGCAAGGCCAAGAAGGTTGGCTGCGTCGTTCAAGAGATAACGGGTCGGGAAGTTGTCGGACCCGTTCACCACAAGGTCGTAGCCCGACAGGATGTCTTGCGCGTTCGCCGCGGTGAGGTAGACGGGATGGACGATGACCTCGATCTCCGGGTTGAGCGCGAGTAGCGCCCGCCGAGCAGATTCGGCCTTTCCCGTGCCGACGTCTTCGTCGCGGTGCAGGGGCTGGCGATGGAGGTTCGAGCGTTCCACGACGTCACCGTCGACGATGCCGAGGTGGCCTATGCCGGCCGCCGCAAGGTAGGTGAGGGCGGGCGCGCCGAGGCCTCCCGCCCCGACGACGAGCACCCGCGCCTCGGCAAGGCGCTCCTGCCCCTCGAGTCCCACCTCCGACAAGATCACTTGGCGGCTGTAGCGCTCCATATCCCGCAGGGGCGCCCGAACCAGGCGGATCTCCACCCGTGCTCCCCTGGGCAGAGGAGTTTTCAGTCCTCCTCGCAGGCGCAAATCCCGTCCTTCGTACAAAAGGTCGACGTCCGGGGCGAGGCCGCCGCCCGGCAAGATGCGCGCGACCAGCGCGGAGTGGCGCTCGGCAAGGCCCTGAAGCGCTTCCCCGAACGTCGCGCCCGCCGCGTCGAGGACGTCCCGTCCCGCGCAGAGCGGCCGCAGTTCGCTCGGCAGGGCGATCTCCACACCCCTCGCCTCCTCCCGTACGTGTTCTTCCTCGCCGCGTGGTCCTTCCCCGCCGGGCCGGGCGCGACCTGCTTTCGGTTCCCTGCGCCACAGACGGGAAAGCCGAAGAAAATGGCCCCCGCGCTCCCCGCGGGGGCTCTCCTTCTCAGGCCATCTTGCCGTCCGCGGCGAGCGCCGCATCGTTCAGGATCTCGTAGAGCGTCGGGTGCGCGTGCACGACCTCCTGCAGGTCGAAGAGCGAGCCGTCGAACTCGATCGCCAGGGTGCCCTCCGCGATCAGATCGGTCGCGTGCGGCCCGATGATGTGCATCCCGAGGAGATCCCCCGTGTCGGCATCTGCCACGAGCTTTGCAAAGCCGTTCTCCTCGCCGTAGATCAGCGCCTTGCCGTTCGCCTTGAAGAAGTACTTGCCGACCTTCACCTTATGTCCGCGCTCCTTGGCCTGCTCCTCCGTGATCCCCACGGAGGCGACCTCGGGCCGCGTGTAGGTGCAGCGCGGGATGCGGTCATAATCGATGCCGTGCGGGTTCTTGCCGAGCATCGCCTCGACCGCCGTGATGCCCTCGTGCACCGCGACGTGTGCGAGCTGGAGGCGGCCGATCACGTCGCCGATGGCGAAGATGCGTGGGTCGCCCGTGCGCATCTGGCTGTCCACCTGAATGTAGCCGCGCTCCGTCTTTACCTTGTCGAAGTTCTCAAGGCCGATCCCTTCGCTGTTCGGCTTGCGTCCGATCGCGACCAGGATCGCCTGGGCGGTCAGCGTCTTCTTGCCGTCCTTGCCCTCGATGTCGATCGAGGCGCGCGTCCCCTTCACCTTAAGGCTCTGGGAGTCGACCGCGTGTCCGGGGTAGCACTCGATCCCGCGACGGACGAAGAGGCGCTGGAGCTGGTCCGAGATGTCCTTGTCCTCAAGGGGCAAAAGACGCGGCAGGGCTTCGACGAGCTGCACCTTGACGCCCATGTCGTTGAAGAGCGACGCCCACTCGCAGCCGATCGCGCCGGCACCGATGATGATGATGTCCTTGGGGAGCTTCTCGAGCAGGAGCGCGTCGTCACTGGAGATGACCGTCTTGCCGTCGAACGGCAGGCCCGGCAGCTCCCGCGGCGACGAGCCCGTCGCGATCACGATGTGATCCGGCGAGAGGAGCTCCCTCTCCCCGTCCGGCCGGTCGACGGAGACGGCACCCGCCGGGGCGAAGATCGAGGGAGGCATCAACGTTCCCTGTCCCTCGTACACCGTCACGCCGGCGCGCTTGAGGAGACCCTGCACTCCCTTGTAGAGCTGGTCGACGATCTTCTGTTTGCGCTCCTGCGCCTTGCCGAAGTTCACCGTGGGCGCGCTCACCTGCAGGCCGAACTCCTCGGCCTCGCGCATCGTGGCCGCAAGCTCCGCTGTGCGCAAGAGCGCCTTCGAGGGGATGCAGCCCTTGTGCAGGCAGACGCCCCCGACCTTTTCCTTCTCTACGACAGCCGCCTTGAGCCCGGACTGCGCAGCGCGGATCGCGGCCTCGTAGCCGCCCGTGCCACCGCCCAGGAACAAGACGTCGATCTTCTCCTCAGCCAATTCCGTCCCTCCCGCTGCCGGCGGACCGGCAGGTCTTGCCCGTTTGGAAGAGTAGCACTACGCCCGCGCGCTGGAAAGGGCGACGCCCCTAGGCTCCCTCCACCCGCTTCTTGCGCTGGCGGCGACGCCACACGATGTATGCGGAGAGCGCAACCGCCCCAATGGCGAGGATCGCGATCCAAAAGCGCGAGAGCCACGTGAACAGCACCTTGTAATGCGGACCCACGAGATAGCCTGCCCCTACCGCCAGCATCGGCCAGAGCAGGGCCCCGATGGCGGTGAAGACGAGGAACCTCGGATAGGGCATGTCAAAGAGGCCAGCCGGGTAGGAGATGATCGCACGCACGCCGGAGATCAGCCGGCCAACCAGGACAGCGACATCCCCGCGGCCGTGAAAGAACTTCTCCGCGACCTGCAGGCGCTCGTCCGTGAGACCGACCTTTGTGCCGTACTTGAGGATGAGGGCCCGCCCGCCTCGCTTCGCGATAAAGTAGGCGATGTGGGCTCCAGCCAAGGATCCCAGCCATCCGACGACGATCACCAGCCACAGGGAGACCTTCCCCTCCGACGCGAGTACTCCGGCGGCGATCAGCGAGATCTCGCTCGGGGACGGTATACCCACCGACTCGATCAGGAGCACGAGGAAGACTAGCGGGTAGCCTGCAGTGCCGAAAATGTGTATAAGACGTCCGGTGAGGTCTGGCCCCGGGGCCGGACGGCTTCCCTCCTTCCAACAGGCGCCTGCGACCCTGTGCGCAGGTGCGATCAAGCCTTTGCTGTAGTTTATCATGGAGCCGGAGGTGCCCCCACATATGAAGGATGAAATCGCCCGCGCCATCTCCGCCGATGGCAAAGTGCGCGGGATCGCGGTTACTGGGACGCACCTCGTCGAGTCTGCCCGTCGCCGCCACTGCACCTACCCAGTTGCGACCGCCGCGCTCGGCCGAGCCCTTCTGGGCACGGTGCTGCTGGCCCAGTCCCTCATCAAGCCACCCGATCGCCTCACGCTGCGGCTTCTCGGAGACGGCCCGATCGGTGCCGTGATCGCCGACGGCGATGCCCTTGGAGCGGTCCGCGGATATGTTCTGCAGCCGAAGGTCGCCCTACCCCTCAAGGAGAACGGCAAGCTCGATGTCGGGCGCGCCGTGGGCCATCAGGGCTCGATCGCGGTCGCGCGGTCGAGCCAGGAAGGGGCGCCATACTCCTCAGCGGTTGGCCTCGTGAGCGGCGAGATCGGAGAGGACATCGCCCACTACCTCTGGAGATCCGAGCAGGTGCCGTCGGCCGTCTCGCTGGGAGTGCTGCTGCGCGAGACGGGCAGCGTGCGCGGCGCCGGCGGCATCCTGCTGCAGGTTCTGCCTGGCGGTGAGGAGTTCGCGCCGCAACTCGAGGAGCGGGTCGCAAGGTTGGGTCCGGTCTCCGCCAGGGTGGCTGAAGGTGCGAGCGCAGCGTCGCTGCTCAAGGACCTCCTGGGTGCGCTGCCGGGCTTCCAGCCGAGCGACGCTGGCACACCCCAGTTCCGCTGCACGTGCTCGCGCTCCCGCGCGAAGCGCTCACTATTGCTGCTCGGCGCGGATGCGCTGGGTGAACTGGTCGACGACGGCCACGCGGAACTGACCTGCCACTTCTGCGGCAAGACCTACGTCTACGACGCGCTGGAGCTTGAGAGGCTGCGCCGGCAGGCACTTCCGGTCACGTGAGCGTCAAGAGGTAGGACGTCAGGTCGTCGATCTGCTGCGTCGAGAGCGGCAGGCGCGGCATGGTCGCGCCTGGCATGGTCTTCGCAGGGTTCGAAAGCCAGGCGTGCAGGAACCTGGCCGTGACCCCTGTCGAGGCGACATGGGTGAGGTTCGGACCCAGCGTCCCTCCGTACGGCCCGACCGTGTGGCAGGCGCCGTGCCTATGAGGCCGCCGCTTGACAGCCCCCTCGCGGCTTGGCAGTCTGGAAAACGAGTCATACCACGGGCGGGGAGTCCCCCCGCCAAGGAGCCGGACCATGTCGAAGCGCGGTCACCTTTTCCTCCTGATCGGTCCCAGCGGCAGCGGCAAGACGACGCTGATCCAAGAGGTGCGTCAGCGCACGCCCCGCGTCCGGTTCATTCCGACTACGACGACCCGCCCACCGCGTCCCTCGGAAGAGAACGGGCGCGAATACTTCTTTGTCTCGCAAACCGAGTTCGACCAGCTCATTCAGCGCGGCGACCTTTTGGAGTGGCAGTGGGTGCACGGCAACCGCTACGGCACCTCCCGCCGCCGCTTCGCGGACGCCATCGCGCAGGGGCTCCTGGGCATCACGTCGATCGACGTGCTGGGAGGCGTCGC
>JAKAPV010000082.1 GCA_021806845.1 Bacillota bacterium
CCGATCTGTCGTCGACGGCCTGCAGCTCGGCTACCGCGTGATCGTGCCACGGGAGGCGGTCGGGGACAGAAGCCGCGAGGCGCATGAGCAGAACCTCGTCGACATCCAGGGGAAGTACGGCGACGTCCTGCCGCTGAAGGACGTTCTGGAGCGGCTCGCCGGCGGCTAGGGAGCCGGGGAAGGAGGGTCCTTCGTTGGGCCAGACCATCGCGGAGAAGATCATCGAGCGACACGCCGCGGCAGGCAGGATCTCTCCGGGGCAGATCGTCGAAGCGCGTCCGGACCGCATCCTGCTGAACGACGTGAGCGGTCCGCTCGCCTTCCAGGAGTTCGAGCGCATGGGGGCGACCCGCGTCAGCGACCCGGAGCAGGTCGTGCTCGTACAGGACCACTTCGCGCCCGCGCCCTCCCTCGGCGGGGCGACGGCGATGCAGGCAATGCGCCGCTTCCGCGACAGCCAGGGCATCGAGCACTTCTTCGACGTCGGCCAGGGCGGCATCGAGCATACGCTCCTGCCGGAGCAAGGCCTCGTGCGACCTGGCGACCTGATCATCGGGGGGGACTCCCACACCTGCACCTACGGCGCCTTCGACGCCTTCGGCACCGGGATGGGCTCGACGGACATCGCGGCGGCGCTGGCGCTCGGGGAGATCTGGCTGCGGGTGCCAAAGACGCAGCGCTTCGTCTTCCGGGGGGGGCGCCGCCCCTTCGTCACCGGCAAGGACGTGATCCTGCGCGTCCTGCGGGAGATCGGGGTGGACGGCGCCAACTACCAGGCGATGGAGTTCTACGGGCTCGGGGCGTTCTCGATGGACGAGCGGATGGCCATCTGCAACATGGTCGTGGAGGGGGGCGCGAAGGCGGGCTTCGTCGCGCCGGACGAGGTGACGAGGAGGTGGGCGTCAGGGCGCCTCGGAGACGCGTTCACTCTAGTGGCCGCGGACGGGGATGCCCAGTATCTGACGACCCGCACCTTCGACCTCGACTCGTTCGGTCCCCAGGTGGCGAGGCCGGGCTCTCCCGGCGACGTCTCGGATCTAACGGACGTCGTGGGGCAGCGGGTGGACCAGGTGTACATCGGCAACTGCGCCAACGGGACGCTGACGGACCTTCGCCAGGCGGCGGAGGTGCTGCGCGGACGCCGCGTCGCACGGCGGACGCGGCTGATCGTCGTGCCCGCCACACAGGAGATCTACCGGGCGGCGCTGCAGGAAGGCATCATCGAGGACCTGATCTCGGCGGGTGCCGCGGTGTCGACGCCGAGCTGCGGGGCGTGCTTCGGCGGGCACATGGGACTCCTCGCGGAGGGCGAGGTGGCGATCACGACGACCAACCGGAACTTCAGGGGCCGCATGGGCCACCCGGATGCCGGGATCTACCTCGCGAGCGCGTACGTCGCGGCGGCGTCCGCCGTCGCTGGCGCGGTGTGCGACCCAGCGGAAGTCCTGGGGGAGAGGAAGCGATGAGCGGCGCGGGAACGGGGCGCATCCAGGGGAAGGCGCTCCTCGTAGGCGACAACGTCGACACGGACCAGATCATGCCTGGCCGCTTCCTCGCGCTCTCTGACGAGCAGGAACTCGGCAGGCACGTCTTCGACGGATACGAGGAGCGCGTGCGCCAGGGCATCGGTGCGGGCACCATCCTCGTCGCCGGACAGAACTTCGGCTGCGGGAGCTCCCGCGAGCACGCGCCCATCGGGCTGCGGGGAGCCGGAGTGCAGGCGATCGTGGCGAAGGGGTTCGCGCGCATCTTCCTGCGCAACGCGATCAACCTCGGCATCCCGGTGGTGGTGTCGGCGGAAGCCGCCGCTCTGGCGCACGACGGCTCGCAGGTGGAGATCAGCCTCGGGGAGGGGATCGTCTCGGTGGACGGAAAGGAATGTCCTGTGGAGCCGTTCCCGCAGTTCCTGCAGGACCTCCTGCAGGCCGGAGGGCTGCGCCAGTACGTGCGGAGGCGACTTGCCGGGCGCTGACAGCGGCGACGTTGCCTTGATATGGCAAGCGCCTATGCAGGTGAACTGCCGCGGGTATGGAGTGAGTAAGGAGTGCGGCGTCGCGGCCCCGGGCGGGTTCGAAGTCAAGTGAGAGGCAGTGCGTGAAGTAGCGCTGCCTCTCAGTCTTGATCTTGGGGCGCGTATGCGCTTGGCCTGAAACCTTCCTTAGCTGCGGTACGCACATTCCATTGGTTCGTCCCTGCAGCGCGGAACGCCCCCCGCCGTGAACCTCGCACTGCAAAACTTCTACCATTATCGTTACCCTGATGCGAGGTGTCCAGCCAGGGCGACGCGGTCGCCCTTCGTCTGCCGCACTGCGAGGCGCCCGGTGACGCGGACGCGGCAGGAATCGCGTCGAACGGTGCGTAGGTTTCCGGTCATCCGAACATGGGGGTTACGCCGATGACCGATCCGTCCGAGACGCAGGGGGTGCCACTGCGCGACGTGCTAGTCCTACCGGGTGATCGCCGACGTGCGCTCCGAGGGAGACGTCGCCGTGCGGCGCTACGAAGAGCGCTTCGGCCACTCGACGCGGAAGAGCCTGCGCGTTACGGAGGAGGAGATCGCGGAGCGTATCGACACGCTTTCGCCCTCGGTGAAGGCCCTCATCGATCGCGCCGTCGACCGCATCGCGGACTTCGCCGAGGCGCAGCGCCAGTGTCTCCTGCCGCTCGAGCGCAGATTCGGCGACGGCATCGTGATGGGTCACCGCGTCGTGCCGGTGGAGGCGGTGGGGGCGTACATCCCAGGAGGGCGCTTCCCCCTGCTCTCATCCGGGCCGATGGTGGTCGTCCCCGCGAAGGCGGCGGGCGCCTCGCGGATCGTCGCCTGCAGTCCGGCGAACTACGAAGGTGGCATCCACCCGGCGGTGCTCTACGGCCTCGTGCGTTCCGGCGCCACCGAGATCTACGCGGTGGGCGGCGCGCAGGCGATCGCCGCAATGGCCCACGGCACCGAGTCGATCGGGGCCGTGGACTTGATCGCGGGTCCGGGGAACCGCTACGTCGCCGAGGCGAAGCGCCAGGTGTTCGGCCAGGTCGGGATCGACCTGATCGCCGGGCCGAGCGAGATCCTCGTCCTGGCCGACGACACCGGCAACCCGACGCTGATCGCCGCGGACCTTTTGGCCCAGGCGGAGCACGATCCATACGCTCGGGCGATCCTCGTCACGACCTCGCGCCGTGTGGCGACCGAAACGATCGCGGAGGTCGAGCGGACGCTGCAGTCCTTCGCCGATAACTCGCTTGCCCGCCAGTCGTGGCCGAAGATGGGGGAGGTCGCGTACGCGGATTCCCTCGACGAGGCGGTAGCGGTCACGAACGACTACGCGATCGAGCATCTGCACGTCCACTTGGAAGAGCCTCGCGCCGTGATGGACGAGCTGGCGAACTACGGCTCGCTCTTCCTCGGAGAGGACAGTTCCGTCGTCTTTTCCGACAAGGTGTCCGGAACGAACCACACGCTGCCGACGCTGCGCGCCGCCCGCTACACCGGAGGCCTCTGGGTGGGCAGCTTCCTCAAGGTGATCACGCACCAGGAGATCTCCGGCGCAGGGCGCGCATACCTCGCCGCCCACGCGACGGAGCAGTCGGCGATCGAGGGGCTAGAGGGGCACCGGCTCTCCGCGGCGCTCCGCCGGTAGCCGAAGCCTACTTAGGCGCGGCGGGAACCGTTGCGATCGACAGGGAGCGGCGCATGCCGGAAGGGTGGGGCACCGCTCCCTGCCGCTTTCCCAGATCACCGACCGCCACGGGGCCGCCCAGCGACGGAGATTGCCGACGTTCCGAACAGGAAATGACGAACGCGGACGCCGAACGCGCCTATGTGGTAAAGCGGCTCAAGAAGCCTTCCATAATGCGAAAAGACCCAATCTTTTCATCTATGTCGGCCGAGCCATGTCCTTGGGCTGAAAGTTCGTGGTACTCGAAGTCCCTTCCCTCGACCTTGCCATTGGCTAGGAGGCGATCACGAAAGGTCTGGGCTTGGCTCACGGGACAGCGAGGGTCCGTTTGGCCGTGGATGAAGAGGAGGGGAGCGGCCAAGCGATCCGCCTCCTCAATCGGAGAGGCCTTCTTATAAAGGTCTCGCACCTCCTCGGGCGTGCCTCCAAAGAGAAGCTTCAGGTAGTGCTTGAAGTGCTCCATGGACTCCTCATAGAGCAGCGTCCAGTCGGTGATTCCGACCCAAGCGATGCCACCGGCCCATAGCTCGGGGAAATGGGTGAGCTGGCGGTAGGTCATGTAGCCACCGTAAGAGGCGCCGCCACACACGATGCGGTTAGGATCGATGTCGGGATCCGCAGCCAGAAACCGGGCGCCGGCGGCGACGTCCCGTGCGTCGCCGCCGCCAAGGTCAAAACGATTTGCTTCTTGAAAAGGACGACCGTACCCTGTGGAGCCACGGTAGTTCACCTGAAGGACGGCGAAACCGAGACTACAGAGAAACTGGACGTAGGGATCAAACATCTCGAGGTCTTGGCCGGTTGGACCGCCGTGGACCCAGACGATGGCCGGGAGTCTTTGACCCGCTGTGTTGTTGGGTTTGAATGAAAGCCCATGGATCGTATAGGAATCTGAGTCGAACGCGACACGTCTTCCGGTGACGAAGTCCGCTGGTGAGAGGCTGCCATACTCGGCATCGAGGAGCACCTCGAAGGAGTCACGCCCCAGAGCCAAGAGGCGTCTGCGGTGCGTAGTGTCGGAATGGGCCACCATGATTCGCTCGTTGTCCAGCCAGCTGGGCACCACTACGACGCCGTTAGGCATGAAGCGCAGGAGCCTTTCCCCGGTGTGTACGTTCACTTCGTAGAGTTTGGTGCGGGTTCCGGCCGCTTCTAAGGTGAGGAGTCGAGACCCGTCAGGGGAAAAGGAGGCAGCGTACTCGTCTGTCTGTCCGCCGCCGACCCAGCGCACCTCCATTGTGTCCAGGTCTAGGATTCCTGGCTGGTAATAGCCGCTTGCGTTGCTCGTCAGCGCGAGATACCTGCCACTGGGAGAGACCCGGGCAGCCTCGTCCGAGTTTCCTTCGCCTGAACTGAAGATGCGGTGCAAGTTGGAGCCATCCCTCTCAACCCGATAGATGTCTCGATTCAATGGATCTGGCGACTCACTCCCCGTGAGGAAGATCCATCTGCTGTCTGCCGACCAGTCGGCCGGTTCTGTCGGTGCGGAGAAGGCAGAGAGCGGTGTCACATCCTTGGTTTCCAAGTCGAGTACGTAGGTGTTCATCTGTCCAACGCGATTGGATGAAAACAGGAGTGATCGTCCGTCGGGAGAGACGCGATCAGGGTAGTGCTGACCCGGGCCAGATGTAAGCTGTGTGACTTCACCGTTGCCAAGATCCATGGTGAACAGCTGGTGCTGTTCGTCGCCATCGCGATCGCGGGCAAAGATAATTGTGTAACCGTTTTTACCCCATCGGAAACCGGCCCTCGGTGAACGGGGTACCTCACCATTGCTGACCTGCTGAGGTGTGCAGTGGTCTAGGGCCATGGTATACAGCTCTATCCGTCCGGATTTGTCCCAATAGAAGGCGACGCGAGATCGGCTCTCGTCAAGAGTTGGACTATAGAATTCAGGCAAGCGGACTAGTGCTTCTAGATCGAAAGGACGCGGCACCGTGACCCCTCCTTGATCGTCGCCAAAGGATTCGCCAAAACGTCCCAGGGGCCCTGTGTCGCCGTTTACCAGATGGCGCCGTAAAGCCTCGCAGTTCCGTGCGGGGATATGAGGCGCGGTCCGGGGCTTGGCTAGTCCGGGGTGTTCTGTTGCTGGATGTACTGCCGCAGGACCGAGATGGGTGCATCGCCACAGGAACCTGCGAAGTAGCTGGGGGACCACAGGCTGCCTCCCCAGGGGGCTGAGGGACTTCATTCTTGTAGGTTGTCTGCGCCCAAAAGCGGTGACTTGGCCGCCTTGGCCCTGACCAGCCAAGACGGCGGAGTTCTGCCGCCATCAGGACATTGAACAGAGCGTGCCCCACAACGACTACATGTCCGTACATTCGTGCGTCTGCATCCAGTCGAGCGGCGGCATCTCTGGCACGACTTCGTGCGCGATCGGAGGATTCCGGCCCGTCCACGAGGCGCAGGAACCAGGCAAGTCGGGCAAGGGTCGTCCATGCACCGATGGGTAGCCGGATGAATGCGGGGGCAGCGGGTGCTCCGAGTCCAACTTCTCGGAACATGGGGTCAACGTTGACCTTCGCGGGGGCAGCCAAGCATGAAGCGGAGTCGACAGCCCGACGTAGGTCGCTGCAATACACCCTGCACGCCGATGGGAGGGCCCCGTGAAAGCGCGGGGCTCGATCGATGCCTCGGTCGCCCTCGACCTCGAGCCAGGCCGAGAAGTCAGCAGCGGAACCCAACTCGGCGGCCACTTTGTGTGGCTTGCCGTGGCGGACGAGTGTGATCAGGATGTAGTGACGACTGATCATGTGGACCTCCTTTGGGGGAGGCACGAGGGATCCCTTCGTTATGCCAACCTACTGCGAGTCCTCTCCGTCGGTCGGTTCGATGTCCAGTTCGTGTAGCCATTCCCGAACGCGCTCGGCGGAGAACTTGTCCCGCATCCGAAACCAGCGATCCCTCTCCCCCGGGTAGTCCTGGAGGACGCGCTTGAAGCGCCCGAAGGCGCCTCTCCCGTCAAGGGCGACGGAGAGCAGTTCGCGCAGTCGTGGATCGGAGACCGATCCCGCAAACTCCACCATGAGGTCGTACTCCTCGTAGGAGGGCGCAGTGGGGATTGAGGCGTAACGCTCCGAGCCTTGGAGTACCTCTCTGGCCAAAGGAACGAGATCCTGCTCCCATTCCGGAAGGCCCTCCACGTACTCCTCGTCGAAGACGTCCTCGCCCTGCAGCTCATGCGGGATCATCACCACTTCTCCGGTCTCCGTGTCCAGGTAGGATTCGTTCTCGGACATCTGCATCTCCATCGCCATGGCGATCTCTTCAAGATCCACACGCAGTCGCCGCACAGGCATCCCTCCCTAGTCCGGCGTCAAAGCACCGATGGGCGGCGTGGGCGTCGGCAGCCTCACCCCGAGTCTATCCCCAGAAGATGCCGGTTGGATCCGGCTCGACCTCCGCGACGAGATCCTCGAGCCTTTCGGATGGGTCTAGGTCAGCATAGGTGCCAACGGCTGTTCCGGTCGGCCCAGTAGAGCGTCCACAGCCGCGTCCGCGTGTCAAGTGGGCTTCAGTCTGTCTCCTGTCGGGAGTCCTGTGCGTCGAGATTACAGCGAGTATAATAGCGACGCGGGGGGATGTGAGTGAAACCTGTTTCGCGCCGAGGCAGACGCGCCAAGCCGAATCAGCTACGGCGTCGCCCCTTGCAAGACAACGACCTTCTGAAAGATCAGTTAAGGCTTCAGAAGGGTCTCTCACAAGATCAGGTGGACTTGCTCAAGTCAAATCGATAGATCGCGTCGGGCAGGACCGTTCATGGGCAAGGATTGTAGCGTCGCGACCAAGGTTCGGGTTTTTTGACGTTCAGTACTGTTGGACAAGCGTCTCAGAGCAGGGAGACAACCTAGGCTCTCAGAAGATGACACCTTGTACTGATAGGCGGCCGTGTCATTGGGTAACCCACGGTCACGACGGGTAGAGGGGTGAGAGCGGGTGGGTAAGGGAGATATTGATACGCTGGTGCTGGGCGCCGTTAACACGTGCTGGCGGGACCCCATAGACCTGCCGACTCTCCTGTCGCTGTTGCGTTCGAGTCGGGACTCTGGGCATTTGCAGGGTCCCGTTAGACAACTGTTTGCAGATGTACCGTTACCTGCGCTCGTGCGGTTTGCAGAGCGACACCAACTCTCACGTCAGGACTTGAGTTCCTATTACGCGCGTTACATCGCTTCACGTAGAGATGTAAATCCTGAGGTTGAGGCATGGCTTAATGGATAGTTGGGAGTACCTCTTCGATAGAGCCATGGAGGCCCTCGACAGTGTAGATCGCGCGCTATTTCCAGAGCCCCGGTGGACGTTTGGCGGCGGGACGGCCTTAATGCTTCGCTATCATCACCGTGTAAGTAAAGACATCGATATCTTTATGGATGGGCCACAGTGGCTTTCGGTGCTGTCCCCGCGGCTGAATGACACGACCGATGCCTTCAGCCGGGACTACATAGAAGATGTCATGTACCTAAAGCTTGCCCTGCCCGAGGGGGAAATCGATTTCATCGCGGCGCCGCTGCTTACGCAGCCCGGTGCTGCCGAATCAGAAATACGGGGCCGGCCGGTTGCCGTGGAAACCCCTACAGAAATCATAGCAAAGAAACTTCGCTTCCGCGGTACCAGACTGCGGTCACGAGACATCATTGACTTAGCTGTGGTGTGCGCAGACGACCCACGTGGCCTCGCTGAACACGCCTTCCTTTGGAACGATCAGGTGCCGGCCATCGTGGAACACCTGTCGAACATGCGCCCCACGTTCGATGAGGAGGTATCGAGACTGGCTCTCCTGCCCACAGGTGAAGCACTCCGAACGAAGGCATTGCAGATTGCACTTGATTTCCTTGTTCAATGACCGATCGTTCGCCCGAAGACCGACCCCTTGACAGGATGTCAAGTGATTGCGCTCGGCACGTCATAGTCCACGAGGGGGAGGCTCCGTCGCTCTACTCAACCTGCGGGACAGTGGGTCAGTACCTTGGCTGCACACCGGTTCAGGAGGTCAAGAGGTCGGAGAACGATTGCTCGGCACGCATGGGCACACGTGTCCGTGCGGGCCAGCTAGTCTTGACCTCGTCACGTTCGATAAAGCCCATACCGTGGCGATCGTCGCTACTTGTCGAGGACATCGCGCAGGAGACCGCATACTTGCGCTGCCGATGTGCCTGAACTAAACTAGTTATCAGACTAGTTGGGATGTGAAGAGAATGCGTGTCATCGGAACCTTCGACGCAAAGACACATCTTAATGAGCTTCTGCGGGCAGTCGCCCAAGGAGAAACCATCACGATCACCAATCGGGGTAAGCCCGTTGCCTTGCTGACTCCGGTGCCGGTGGCGGCGGACCGGGGGGCAGCCTGGGAGACGCTGCGCCAGCTCCGCGCAGAACTTCCCCGAGTCCCGTCGGACGAGGTGCGGTCCTGGGTTGACGAGGGCCGGCGATGAGTCGCTACGTGCTTGACGCGTCAACGGCGCTCTCCTGGTGCTTCGCAGACGAAGAGACCGCTGACCTGCCCACGGACGGCCATGCGGTGGTTCCAGGCCTGTGGCCGCTCGAACTTGCAAACGGCCTTCTCTCGGGCGAACGGCGAGGGCGTATCTCGCACAGTCAAGGCCAGCGTGTCTGGGACGCCTTGTGGGCCGCTCTCGCCGTGGAAGTGGACCATAGCGACGGGAGCTTCGCGGTGGCGTGGTCACTTGCGCGCGAAGAGGGCCTGTCCGTTTACGATGCCGCGTACCTGGAACTCGCCATGCGGGAAGGCGTGCCGCTGGCCACGCGTGATGAGAAGCTTGCTCAGGCGGCAGGGAAGCGAGATGTGGCGGTTCTCCCGTGAAAGGACTTGGGTGAGAGGCGAGCCACTATGGCGCCGCCTGCAAAAGGCGCGGAGACCCCTTGATAGGATGTCAAGGGGTCGTGTGATGGCCTACTCTAGCGGAGGGTCGCACTAGCTTCTAAAGTAAGTCACGAACGGCTTCTCTCGCAGTATGGACCGGTATAAACAGGCGTAGAGGGCTGTCGTGGAACCGTACGAAGCCGAATTGCAGGTAGAAGGGGACCACGTCCTCGTACTTGGCATCAACAACGACAGCATAGACACCCATCGACTGTTCGCTGATCTGGCAGATCCGGAGTAGTGCATCTACCAGCAAGAGCGCTCCCAGTTTCTTGCCGCGGGAACGAAGGTCGGTCGCGAGTCGGCCGATGAGTGCGACCGGAACCGCCGGGTATTTGGGAAGCCGCTTGCGCACCCTGTCCGGGAAGCCCCCAAGCGGGACGCTCAAGGCGGAAAGGCTGTAGAATCCTAGCATCGTTTGAGGAGCTGTAATGTCTACCATAACGTGGACAACTGCTATCCCACGCCGGGTGTCCTGGCTGGCCATCCTCTTTAAGTAGTGGTCTAACTCTTCGATACCACAGGAAAAAGCGCCGCGATCATGTGCGGCGCTGAGTGTTTCAATGCGATAGGAGTCAGCGCTCAACAGATTTGGCATACGACTCCACCGCAGCCTTCAGTGTTGCATTTGGCTGAGGAGGATTGAGCAGGGAGTCAACGAAAGCCTCTTGGTCGCGACGACTCAGTTCCAGTTGGTTTCTTCTCCGGATGATTTCCTCGGCGCGCTCCCGCGCGCTGGAGACGAGGAAATCGGCCACACTTACGCCAAGGTGGTTAGCAGCGTCCTCGATAAACGCCTTGTCGGCGGGACGCACCCTCGCTTCGATCCGCTCAGTCTTGAGGGCTTCAGCGGGCATTTTACGCTTCCTTCCCTTGGCATCTTGCCCCTTCAATGTACGGCGCTTTGCCACACACGTCAACCTCCCATTGCCAGTATGTGCCTCACTGCGCATTCGCAACACTCGACCCAGCCGGGCCGAGAGGAGGGTGTCTGGCTACGGGGGGGGAGAGTCTCATGCCCCGTAGAGGTCACGGGGGCTGTTGGTCAGGGAGGAGCCATGAGCGCTCCAAAGTCTCCGCTGCAAGTGTGGAGGTGAACGCTGTGAGTGATGCAAAACGCCCAGGCAATGAACTTCCGGCGTTGCCACGAAGGGCAGATAACGAGCATCGAGTTCCACCGCCTCGCCTTGTAGAGACCCACCTCTTCATAGAGTACGGGTTCGGTGGCCCCAAGCCGCAGGCTTCGGCCCATGAACAACTACGGGACGATAAGCCAAGTTAAACTTTGAAGCGTTCAGGCAACCCCCATGAGTTGGGACCGCGAAGTTGGTCGGCTCTCAAGTCATTTGGTTGCAATGTACCGCTCGGCTCTTTGCCCACAAGATTCCGTGTGTAGTCAACACTCTTCGATCG
>JAKAPV010000083.1:0-3472 GCA_021806845.1 Bacillota bacterium
TTGCTTGAGGGTGGCCCTCGCCAGCGCCTGAGTCAACGTCATCTGCTATCTACCTCCTCCCAACGCTCTGTTTGGATTGTGCCAAACATTCTGTTTGCGAGTCAAGCCTTTTGGACAATCTGTTTGTAGGGCGCTCGCGACATCGCGTTCGCAGTAAGGTGGTGCTGATGAGCAAGGAGCTAGGACAGCGAATCGAGGCCGCTTTCGAACAAACGGGGCTCGACCGTAAGGGGGTCGCGCTCCAGGTGGGTGTCACCCCCGAAGCTATTGGCAACTGGATAAAAGGGCGCAGGGTGCCAGACGCCGACACCCTGCGAAGCCTCGCTAGGGCCCTCGGCGTTTCCTCTGACTGGCTTCTCAACCTCGAACGCACGGACGCGGCTCCGCCAGTTCCCCCTTTGCCACAGCCTGATGCCGCAGCCGGTCACTGGGAAGCGATCGCTCGCTCCCTCGCGGAGACGTTGCGCGAGAACGCCGGCATCGAACGCTACCGCGCGGAGACCGAGCGCATCCGTGCCATGGAAGTTGACGCAGTGACTGCCCGCAGCCTAGAGGCCGCGATTGCGGAAGCCCGCATGCGGCCACGCGCCCCAGCAAGCACATTCGGGGCCGCTGTCATCAGCGACCCCGAGGAAGTGGAGCGTATTAGGGCTGAGATTCTTTCACATGAGCGGCAACCACTCCAGGGGGAGCGGGCGCCTGTTCCAGAGCGCGCGCCACTATCTCACGCGCATGTATCACCTGGTCCGGGAAGTGGTCGTCCTGCCAGAGGCCAAAGCGACGCATGAGGCTGCCGGCCACGACGCGCGCGGAACCGTCCAGCGTCAGCGCAAACCTGTTCACGTCCGCAAGGATCTCGTGCAGGCTCTCAGTCATAGGGAAAGCCCCCTTCGACAGCTCAGCCGTCGTGGCGCCTCCCCCAGCGCCGTAGACCTGCCGCTTTGCGGCCCCGGCTTTCGCCGGGTGTGCCATTTCGTGGTAGGCCGCTTTTCGACAGCGCACCCTCGCGCACCTGTCCCATTGGTCATGCCAAATAGTCCCTCCCATTTATTTTGAACAGAACAGCCGTTCGGTTTACTGCTGCCGCCCTCCTGCACCACCCGCAGAACCATTCGACACCAGATGTGGCGTCCCGTCTCCGGCGAGTAGGCGCGAGCAGACTGCGGGCAACCGGGCAGAGCGCATGCGCCATATGGACATTGCAGGTAGGGGGTTTACATGCGCGCGGCACTTTACATCCGCGTCTCGACCGAGGAGCAAGCTAAGGAAGGCTTCTCGATCGCGGCCCAGCGCCAGATCCTCGAGGCCTACGTCAAGTCGCAGGGCTGGGAGATCGCTGGCTACTACGCCGACGAAGGCTTTTCGGGCAAAAACCTTAAGCGTCCGGAGTTGCAACGGCTGCTCGAGGACGTGCGAGCGCACCGGACGGACGTCGTTCTGGTGTGGCAGGTCGACCGTTTGGCGCGTCGGCAGATCGGCGTGCTGCGGCTCCTCGAGGAGCACTTCGAGCCGAACGGCGTCGGCTTCCGCTCGGTGACGCAACCCTTCGACACGCTGAGTCCCGCTGGCAAGGCGATGCTCGGCATGTTGGCGGTGTTCGCGGAGCTCGAGCTCGCCATGATCATCGAGCGCACGCGCATCGGCCAGGAGCGCCGGGCCCTCGACGGACTGTGGAGCGGCCGCGCGCCCTACGGGTACCGCTATGACGCCGGCGGCGCGCTCGAGCCGGATCCAGTCACGGCCCCGATCTTGCAGCAGATTTTCCGCGACGTCGTCGACGGGTGGGGGCTCAAGCGGATCGCGTCGTGGCTCGAGGACCAGAAGGCGCCCACTCCACTGGGACGCGGGCGATGGCATGCAGGATCTCTCTCCCTCATCGTCCGCAACCGCATCTATCTCGGCGAGCGCCGCCACCGTGGAGCCTGGATCGCATCACAAGCACCGGCGATCCTCGACGAGGGGATCTGGCTGCGCGCCCAGGCGGGGATCTCGGAGCGGCTGATCGGTGAGCGGCCGCGGCGTGGGCAGGAGTCGCCCTACCTGCTGACAGGCCTCGTCTACTGTGGCGCCTGCGGTGCGCGCATGTTCGGCCGCACCGTGATGCCCCGCGGCAAACGACCCAAGCGCTACTACACCTGCCCAAATCGACCGACGGCGCATCCGGACACCGGACCAGCCTGGGTGCGCATGGAGAAACTCAACCAGGCCGTAGAAGAAGTGATCCTTGCGGGGCGCATCGTCATTGGGCAGCCCGAGGCCGTCGACGTTGGCGCACTGCAGAGCGATGCGCGAGAGGTGGACAAGCGCATCCAGCGCCTGGTGGCTGCCGTCGAGGCCGGGGCACTCCCGATTGGTGAAGTGCAGCGACGCATGCTGGAGTTGCAGGCGAAGCGCGCGGAGATCGAGGAGCGGCTCGCAGAGGCGAGCGTCAAGAAGTCAGAACAGGCCGATCGCCGAGAGCTGCAGCAAGCCCTGGACCGGCTGCCGGAAGAGTGGGCGCATCTTGCCCACGCCGAGAAACAGCGGGTGTTGCGCGTCTTTGTGCGTCGCGTCGAGGTACAAGCGGACGGAACGCCGCGCATCATCGCCTAGGCGTACGCATTTGGGTCAACATCCCGTGGACGCTGAAGACCTATGGCGGGCACCCGAAGGGCATCCTGCGCGAGGCGCTGCGTGGAATTCTGCCGGACGACGTGCTCTACCGCCCGAAGAGTCCATATCCCTCGACGCCGAACCCGAGCTACCTCGCGGCCATGCGCAGCCAGGCCCTCGAAGTGCTGTCGGACCCGGGCTCGCCGCTCGGGGCCTACCTGAACCGCCCGGCCATCGAGCGTCTCGCGCGCGAGGAGCAAGACCCCTTCGCCCTCCCCTGGTTTTCGCAGCTGATGGGGCTCGCGCAGTGGTTCTCCTACGTCGTGCAGCTCGACATCTGGCTGCGCGAGTACAAGATCCGCCCGACCGTAGACGCACAGGCTCCCGTCGCCCTGCGGTCCTAAAGGGACGGTGCGCGGCGCGGCGAAGTTGCAACGGGCGAGGATCCCGCGGGCACCTGCCGCCGGGTGGATGCGCCGGGCGGCGGGTGCGCCGCGGGCAGCCGGCAGGCCGGACCCTCGCCGCGCGCCAAAGAGACTAGCCCTGACGGGAGGTAGCCATGGCGCTGATCGCCCTCTGCGACGTCAACGCGATGTTCGCGAGCTGCGCCGCCCTCGAGGATCCGTCGCTGCGTGGACAGCCTGTGCTGGTGGCCGGAGATCCCGGCGACCGGCGCAGCATCGTCCTCACGGCGAGCTACGAGGCGCGGGCCTTCGGCGTGCGCACGGCGATGCCGGTCGGGATGGCATTGCGCCTTTGCCCCTCGGCGCGCGTCGTTCCGCCGGACCACGCCCTCTACCGCCGCTACAGCCGGCGGCTCTTCGACGTTTTGCAGGAGTTCACGCCCGTCGTCGCACCCGTCAGCATCGATGAGGCGTTT
>JAKAPV010000083.1:3482-5189 GCA_021806845.1 Bacillota bacterium
TCTCGGACGGCCCGCTTGCGCTGGGCGCCGCGATCCGCCTGCGCGTGCTCGAAACGGTCGGGCTGACGGTCGCGGTCGGGCTCGCGCCAGGTCGCTGGCTTGCCAAGATGGCCGCAGACCTCGCGAAGCGCCGGACCCCGGGCGTCCTCGAACTCCGCCCCGAGGACCTCAGCCGCGAGATCTGGCCGCTTCCGGTCGAGGCTTTCTACGGCGTCGGCCCGAAGACTGCCCAGCGCCTGCAGGGCCTCGGCATCCGCACGATCGGCGAGATCGCAAAGAGCCCCCACATCTCCGCGCTCGGGCGCCAGGGGGAAGAGCTGCGGCGCCTCGCCCTGGGCGAGGACGCATCGCGCGTCGAGGCGGAGGGACCGGCGAAGTCGATCTCGCACGAGCTCACCTTCGGACGCGACATCCGGGAGCCCCAGGAGCTGCGGGGCGTCCTGCTCGGCCTCTGCGACCAGGTCGCCTACCGGCTGCGCCGCGCCGGCCTCTACGCCGGGACCGTGACGCTGCGCCTGAAGAACAGCCGCTTCGAGAGCGTGACGCGCCAGACGCCGCTGGCCTCCCCTTCCCAGCACAGCGATGCGCTCTTCAGCTGCGCCCTCACGCTCCTTGAACGCATGCCGCGCACCGCCTTCCCGGCGCGCCTCGCCGGCGTCGGCGCCGGCTCCCTCAGCGAGGCGGCGGCAAAGCCGCCCTCGCTCTTCCCAGACCCCGGCCAGGAACGCCGCGAGAAGCTCGCGGACGCCGTCACCGCCCTGCGCATGCGCTACGGCGAGGGTGCCGTCCTGCCTGCGGAGACGCTCGGCAGCGCCGCCGAGGAGAGCTATGACCGCCGCCGCCACGGCACCTCCTTCGGCAAGCCGGGGCGCCGCCAGGAGCCGAAGGACGATCCGCGGCGATAGCATCTCCCACTATTCCGATTTGTGTGCTACGCTTTGCGCATCATCAGATCGGAGGGATTCATCCATGCAGATCGCCGACTCCATCGTGGACCTGATCGGCCGCACGCCGCTCGTCCGCCTCGCCTACCTCAGCGAGGGCACCGGGGCGCAGATCGTCGCGAAGCTCGAGAGCCGCAACCCGGGGGGCAGCGTCAAGGACCGCATCGCCCTGAACATGGTGCGGCGCGCGGAGGAGGACGGGCGGCTGAAGCCCGGCGGGACGATCGTCGAGCCGACATCCGGCAACACCGGGGTCGGCCTCGCGATGATGGCCGCCGCGTGCGGCTACCGCCTCGTCGTGACGATGCCGGAGTCGGCGTCGGTGGAGCGCCGCCAGCTGATGGCCGCCTACGGCGCGGAAGTGGTTCTGACGCCCGCGGCCCAGGGCATGAAGGGCGCCATCGCCAGGGCCGAGGAGGTCGCGCGCGAGCGGGGCGACGCCTTCATCCCGCAGCAGTTCGAGAACCCGGCGAACCCGGAAGTGCACCGCCTGACGACGGCGGAAGAGATCTGGGCGGACACCGACGGCCAGGTCGACGCGGTCGTCGCCGGCGTCGGCACCGGCGGCACCATCACCGGCGTCGGCCAGGTGCTGAAGGCGCGCAAGCAGATCTCCATCTTTGCGGTGGAGCCGGCAACGGCAGCCGTGCTCTCCGGCGAGGAGCACCACCCGCACAAGATCCAGGGGATCGGCGCGGGATTCGTCCCCGCGATCCTGGACCGCGAGGCGTTCGACGGCATCGTCAAGGTCTCCGATCAGGAG
>JAKAPV010000083.1:5199-10927 GCA_021806845.1 Bacillota bacterium
GGCGCGCCGGGCCGGCCTGATGGTGGGCATCTCCTCCGGCGCGGCGCTGCACGCGGCGCAGGTCGTGGCGAAGCGGCCCGAGATGAAAGGCAGGCTGATCGTCGCGATCCTGCCCGACACCGGCGAGCGCTACCTCTCCACGCCGCTCTTCAATCCCTCGGTCTAGAGACCGCCTTCGGCGCGCCCCGGCGGGCTGCCGGGGCGCGCCGCCGTTTGCTGCGCAGGCTCCCGCGGGTCCTCCGCGGGCGGCGCGCCCGCCTCGTCCGCCCGCGCGAGCGGCAGCGAGAGCCGCACCGTCGTGCCGGCGCCGGGTGCCGACTCGATCTCGATCTTGCCGCGGTGGGCATCGGCGATCTCCTTCGCGATCGCGAGACCAAGTCCCACGCCGGCGCCGGAGGTACGGGCGGGATCCGCGCGGTAGAAGCGCTCGAACGCGTGCGCTCGCGCCTCTTCGGACATGCCGGCGCCCTGGTCGCGCACGGAGAGCACGCCAAAGCCGCCCTCGCGCCGCGACTGGACCTGGATCTCCTTGCCCTCTGGCGTGTACTTGATCGCGTTGTCGAGGAGGATCCAGAGGAACTGCTTGACGAGGTCGAAGTCCGCGTGGACCGGCACGACGTCCCGCGTCGCGTCTACGAGCACGCGCCCCGAGCGCAGCGCCTCCGCTTCCTGCACCGTCTCCGAGACGAGTTCCGAGAGGTCGAAATAGCTCTTCGAGAGCTGCAGCCCCTGCGCCCCGCGCGCCAGGAACAGAAGGTCGTGGACGAGCCGCTGCAGGCGCTGCGCCTCGCGGCCGATCGCCCCGATCGCCTCGCGCCGCACGTCCTCCTGCGTCGCCCCCCAGCGCTCGAGAAGGTCCGCGTAGCCGGAGATCACCGCAAGCGGCGTGCGCATCTCGTGCGAGGCGTCCGACACGAAGCGGGATTGGCGCTGGAACGCGACGTGGAGGCGGTCCAGCATGCTGTTGAAGGCGCGCGCGAGCGCCGACAGCTCGTCCTTGCCGCGGGACTCCGCGAGGCGCTCTGTGAGATCGCGCTCCGAGATCTGCAGCGCGAGCTCCGTCAGCCGCCCGACGGGCCGCAGCGCGCGCCGCGCGAAGAGATAGCCCACGAGGCTGACGAGCAGGAGCCCGCCCAGCCCGGCCCAGATCAGGAGCCCGCCGAGGAGCTGCAGCTCCGTCTCGCTGGCGCGCAGCGTCACAGCCACCTCGACGGCCCCCGGGACACCGTAGGCGAGGAACGGCAGGCTCACGTAGGTCGCGGGCGATCCCCTGTAGGTGATCATCTGGCTGGCGCTCTGGGAGATGGTCTGCGGCACCGGCAGCGCCGGCCGCTGCGACACCTGGCGCACCTGACCGCCCCAGTAGATCTGCACGATCGTCTCGTCCGGCTTCGCGCCGAAGAGGTAGGCCATGCTGGCCCCGCTGATCGCGTCACCCGTATCCTGACCGCGGGCGATCGCCTGCAGCGTCTGGGCCGCCACGGCGTCGGCCGTCTTGAATCCCTGCTGGGTCACCTCGCTCCGCAGCAGCCCAAAGATCGCGCCGCCCAACAGGAGCAGCACAGCCGCCATCGCGCCTGCGATGAAGACCGTCAGCCGGACGGAGAGGCTACGCACCCTCTTGGGCCCGCAGCGCGTACCCGACGCCGCGCACGGTGTGCAGCAGGGGCTCTGTGAACGGTTCGTCGATCTTCGCCCGCAGCTGGTAGATGTAAACGTCGACGACGTTCGTCGTGCCGTAGAAGTCGTACCCCCAGACGTGCTCGAGGATCGCCTCGCGCGTCTGCGGATACCCCTCGTGCATCATCAGGTACTCGAGCAGCGAGAATTCGCGCTTCGTGAGCTTGATCTCGCGCCCTTGGCGCGTGACGCTGCGCTCGGCGCGGTCGAGGCGCAGGTCCCCCACCTCGAGCACGTCCTGCACCGGTCCCTGGTGGCGGCGCGTCACGGACCGGATGCGCGCCAGCAGCTCCTCCAGCGAAAAGGGCTTCGTCAGGTAGTCGTCCGCGCCGTGGTCGAGGCCCTGCACCTTGTCCTCCAGGCGGTCGCGCGCGGTCAGCAGGATCACGGGCACGCTGGAGCGCCGGCGCAGGCCCTGGAGCATGTCGAGGCCGGACATGCCGGGCAGCATCACGTCCAGGAGCACGAGGTCCTGCCCGGAAGAACCCAGCGAGAGGCCCTCCTCGCCGTCGCGCGCGACCGTCACGGCGTGCCCCTCGTGCGTCAGCGCGAGTTCGAGATAGCGCGCGAGATCGCGGTCGTCCTCCACTACGAGAATCCGCATGCCAATCCCCTCCGCTGCAGTGGGGCTAGTTGCCGCGCGCGCTGCGGATGAGTTCCGCGGCCGCGGCGAGCCAGCCCATGCGAAGTCCGAGCAGTGCGTCCGAAAGGCGCACGCTGACGACGAACGGCCGATCGCCGGAGACGATCTCGGCGAACGGGAGGTCCCCGAGCGCGGTTTCCACGACACGCAATGCGCCGGCCGTGTCGAAACTGCGCATGATGGCGAGGGCAGGGATGTCGATGCGGATCCCGATCGATCCCGACTCCTCGAGCGCGGCACCCACGAGATAGATTCCGCCGTCTTCGCCAATTCGCATCACCGACGGCGCGATCTGCGCCTGCAGCGGTGCGTGCACCTTCACGGCGTGCACCAGCGTCTCGATCTCATCGGGGGTCAGGATGGGAAGCTTGACGATCTCCTCCAGCGTGTCGGGCGAAATCTGCTCGGCGATGTCGTCCATGGTCGGCCTCCTGCGCGATGCGGCATTGGCTACAGCATACCAGCACTAGGTCAGAGTCTAATGAGAATCCACCCGGGAGATAGTTACCGGGTTGCTGCAACCCCCGCAGCTGCGCACGGTCATTGCGGTTCGCGTGGCACCGTTCCTGGGGCAAGAAGGTTCGGATTACATGCGTCGCTTACCATTCTCGTCGTTGCTATAGCTCCCTTCTCAGTCGGCAAGTGTTAGGACGGTTGAAGCGTTCCCCTCGCTTAGGACAGGCGGCGACGTCCGGCAAAGGTCACTTCTGCCCCGAGGCTCGACGTGCCTGGGGGCGGCGTCCTTCTGCGCCGCGAGGTCTATTGGCAGGATGTGGTAGGCTTAGTGTCGAATGATCTGGTTGATTTAGACATCAGCAGGAGATAGATGCTTTGTTTACTTTATTTTTAGATGAGAGCGGGGACCACAATCTAAGCGTTATCGATCCACAATACCCTGTCTTTTCCTTAGCCGGTGTAATTGTACGTGACGCGGATTTACCGAAACTGGAATCGGCCTTTACTCTAATTAAAACGCTCTGTTCAAAGAATGTGTGGGGGAACATGTCAATGAGAAGTCGGAGGCGCGAACGCCCCCGACTCAGTTCCAATCAGATGCCGACCTCAAGACGGTGGAATGACTTCGATCACAACAGGTGGTGTAGATGTGGTGATCATGATCTGGTCGTTTGCTCGCTGGAATCCAGCGAGCATGGGCTGTCCGTACACATTGTTGATGGTGAGAGTGCGGTCGACCTCGGGGAAGAAGATACGCACGGGTCCGTCCAGGCTATATACACCTGGCGTGTAGGACACGAATCCTGTACGGAACATGAAGTTCGCGCCGACGAGTTTCCAGGACTTGATCTCCGTCGATCCCGGCGTCTCTCGGGTGAAGATATAGCCCCAGGGTGCCGCTGCTGGGTCCTTCATGGTGGGGAGTCGTTCAGCCCAGCATGTATTGTCGTTGCTTATCCATGATGGCGCGAACGGCACCGTCCCAAGGGGTTGGAATTGGTTCCCGTTCCACTTGGATACCATGTATCCGCTACTGCCTTTGGTAATGCGATAGTGCGTGCCGTTTGGTGATTTAAGAACAAACGCACCCTGTAACTCTAATGTGGCGGGTGGTGGGGGTGGAGCTATGGCAACTGGCTTGCCTGTTGTCAGATCAACAGTTCCCGACCCAAGGTTGGCGTTGGAGTCTAGGCTGATCCATATCTTCCATGTAAGATACGGATGATTTGCCGTACCCCAAATCCCCGCCCCCACAAGGTACAAACCATAGTCGTCTTGCACTTGTTTGGAGTACCCAGGTAGTGGCACTATCAACACCTTCATATCGGGTACATGTACCAGAACGAGTTGGCTTTTCTGCCTGCCCGTACAAACGAAACCCGCATAGCCTGGGGCATAGACTCCGTTGAGATTGTAGCCGTCATTGAGATCGGCGTAAGCGCTCAGGGTGTCTGTGGGACAGCCGTCTTCAATCACAATGCCACTCTGCTTTGAGGTGAGCGATTGCCACGTCACGGTGTAGGGCGGTTTAGCCGCCATCTTTAGGAGTGTCGTGCCTACGACGAATTCCCGATTTTCGTTCGGCTTGTAACCCGAAGGCAAGGGAATCTCTTTCACAGTAAAACCAGCGATATGCCATGTCCTGAGCGATACCTTCGGGGTGCTCGTAGGCGTCGTAGTCGTCGGTCTAGGACCGCCGTGACGAATGTGGTGGTGGCTGGACGTGGACTGACCGCATCCAGCTAGTAGAGCTGCTATAAAAACAGCGGCAACAATTGAGCGTTTCATTCCAATTCCTCCGATTTCCAGTATACTCCAGTTATTCGGGGGCTCAAGTCTAAAGTAGCCTTTTCGTTGTGGTGAACACCGTGGGCAGGTGGCTGTGATCCAGCAGGCGGTTCGCAACAACCGAACTCGGTAGCATCCCCATGGAGTCTTGCCGCTGGAACCAGACCAGGTAGTTCGGCAGGTACTTGGTGCTCACGCCGTTGAAGGGATTGATCCAGCGCTTCAGACGGCTGTGGTAGGCGTTGACATTGTTGAGGTGGTACAAACCGTACTTCTTCGCTCCCCGCGTGGCGTTGAGGACCTGTAACGGAATCTGCTTCGTGCTGGCGTACTTGCGGTAGCCCGTCGCCGCATCGCTACAGAGTACGCAGTCGTGCAGGACGCCGTCCAAGACGGTCTCGATCTGTTGCGCAGTAACGTGCCCGCGCCCGCTGACCTCAGAAACCGTCGCTGCTTGCCTATCACGGGCAACAAGGACGCACACCTGGTGGTGGCTGATGCCGCGTAGTGGTGCCGAAGCACCCCTGCGACGAGGTTGGCGCTGCAGGTTCCGTTATCCTTTGTCTGACTCCAGGAAGAAGGTCTCGTCGGCTTCCACGATGCCTGTCAAGGAGGGCTTCGGCAGGTTGCGCAGCGCCGTGAGAATCTTGTGCCGCCAGTAGAAGGCAGTCGGCACACTGATGCGAACTTCCTGCGCGGTGCCCGCACTGACATCCCCTGGCTCATGCACTCCGCGTACTTGAGCCACTTCTGTAGGCTGTAGTGGGTCCCCGCCATCGGTGAAGCGGTCGCATCGTTGAAGGTCTTCTTGCAACTAAGGCACTTGTAACGCCGCCAACCCTTGTACTTCCCGTGGCGGTGGATGCGACTGTTACCGCAACGCGGGCACTTCAGATCGGCAGCGAAGCGCTTCTTCCTGAAGTCTGAGCCCCTCTTGTGGCTGGACGCGAGCTTTAGCACCCGCTCTAGGCGGCGGTAGAGGAACTCTCGGTCGGTCGAGGGCAGTTTGACGATGGTCTGTTCGATCTGCAGGACCGCTGCACTTGCCACTATTGGCCAGGTGTCCCTCCGGAAGAGATCGTTTTTCGCTCTCGCCTAATACGCAAACAAGAGAACCACTTTTCTATACTTCGGAATGCGACAGTTCGAAATGAGTGATCG
>JAKAPV010000084.1 GCA_021806845.1 Bacillota bacterium
CTCCCGTCCCACCCCCGCAAGGGCTGTCTTACGAGGGGCTTCAACACTACCCCCGAAAACTCCTTGCTGGAATGTTATGGTAACTCCCTGAGGGGAACGAACTTCTGAAACGCCGTACTAGCTCGACAGCTTCGAGATGCCGACGTCGATCCGCCGCAGCGCCTCCGCCTTCCCGAAGAGTTCCGTAAGCTCGCTCGCGCCCCCTGGCGTGAATTCCTTGCCGGAAAGGGCGACGCGCACCGGGTACATGACCTGCCCGTTCTTGAGACCGAGCCTTCCCGCGACCTGCTCGAGCGCCGCGTGTACGTCGTCCTGGCCAAACGAGCCGAGCGCCGAGAGCGCGGGCCCCGCTGCCCGCAAGCTCTGCAAGGCCATTTCGGCGTCGGTCTTCATCTTCTTGTGGGTGAAGAGCGCGGCGTCGTAGTCCGGCAAGGCGGCGACGAAGTCGATGTTCTCCGGGATCTCCGAGAGAACGGTCGTGCGGTTTTGCAATAGGCGGCTCAGGGTGCGCAGGTCCACCGGGGAGCGCTGCACGTCGTCTGGGTACCACCGCATCGCCAGCGCGTGGAACTCCTCCGGCGGAAGCCTGCGGAGGTACTCCCCGTTCATCCAGCGCAGCTTGTTCAGGTCGAAGATGGACGGTGACTTCGAGAGCCCCTCGAGGCTGAAGCGACCGACGAGCTCCGGGAGCGTGAAGAATTCCTCGTCGGTGCCGGGCGCCCAGCCGAGCAGCGCGATGTAGTTGATGATGGCCTGCGGCAGGTACCCCTTGTTGTAGAAATCGTCGAAGGACGCGTCGCCGTGCCGCTTGCTCAGCTTCTCGGTCGCGTTCTTGTTGATCATCGGCAAGTGCACATGCACAGGGATGTCCCAGGAGAACGCCTGATAGAGCAGGACGTACTTGGGCGTCGAGGAGAGATACTCGACGCCGCGCATGACGTGGCTGATCTCCATCAGGTGGTCGTCGATGACATTCGCGAAGTTGTAGGTGGGAAAGCCGTCGGACTTCATCAGCACGGTGTCGTCGAGCTCGGCGTTCTCGATCGTGATCCGCCCGAACACGACGTCGTCGTAGCTCGTCGTTCCGGTGCGCGGGATGTTCTGGCGCACGACGTACGGCTGCCCCGCGGCGGCGCGCTCGCTTGCCTGCGCCTCGGGGATGGCGCAGCAGCGCTCGTCCTTGAAGGGACGGTTCTGGCTGCGGGCGCGGGCCCGCTGCTCCTCGGTCTCCTCCGGCGTGCAAAAGCAGCGATACGCTCCACCGAGCGCGATCAGCTCCTCGGCGTACTTCCGGTAGATGTCGAGGCGCTCGCTCTGGACATAGGGCCCATACGCCCCACCCACGTCCGGGCCCTCATCGTGCCGCATCCCGACGCGCGCGAGCGTGTCGTAGATGATCTGTACCGCACCTTCCCGCTCTCGCTCCTGGTCGGTATCCTCGATCCGCAGGACGAACTGCCCGCCGTTCTGCTTCGCGAGCAGGTAGGCGTAGAGGCCCGTCCGCAGATTGCCGAGGTGCATGTACCCTGTGGGGCTGGGAGCGTACCGGGTGCGAACAGCCATGGTCAACCTCCGTATGCAAAGTGGCTTAATTATACCAATCCGGGGTGACGTCGCAGGCATCGCCGCGATGGAGTACCCGAGCTTCGTCAACAGCATTGCGGAAACGACAGGCACGGCTCCCCCGAAGTCCGGGCTCCAAGCGGTGCCGGTGGCATCGCTGGATGGTACAGTGAATCAGCATTGAGAGGTGGGACTGTGGATCAAGCATTCTGGATGTCGGTTCGTGAGAATGGCTATGCGTTGCCCGAAGGATGCGACCTCGCATCCCTTTCAGAGGAACTCTGCGTGCTACTGGGGGATCCTGACCCGGTGCTGCGCGACGAACTGGCGTACAGCACGCTCGCCACGTGGGTGAGCGAAGGACGGTACACTGCAAGTGCCCTGCGCGAGATGGGGCAGCGCATGGCTGCAAACCTTCGGATCGGCCTGGGTGAGCACGACACGGACAGCGTGTTCCTCAGAGCCTTCTCCGTCCTGATCCTCGGCGAGATCATCGCTACCGACGCGCAGCATGCGCGCCTTCCGCAAGCCGTCATTGATGCTTGGCGGGCAGAGTCTCTCCACTACCTCGGCGAGGAAGCGGACGAGCGCGGGTTTATACCCGGACGCGGCTGGGCGCATGCCGCGGCCCACACAGCCGATTGCCTCTGGGCGTTCGCCAACCACCCAGGGACGGGCGCAGACGCACTCCGGGAACTTCTGAACTCGATCGCAGATCGGGTGCTCCGTCACGGCGCTCAAGTATTCATCCACGAGGAGGACGAGCGCCTCGCGTTCGCCTGCCTCGCCGCCTTTCGGCGACAGGAGATCTCGCACAGGGACATCGGCCGCTGGTGTGCGCGTTTCGATACCCCGCCCTCGGGAGGCACTTGGTTCAACGATTCGAGAGAGGACGCAGGTGCGAGGACATATCTCAATGTGAAGACTTTCCTGCGCAGCCTATACCTGCAGCTGCTGTGGACCGACCATCCCCCGCAGGTCCGCGATGCCGCCCTGGAATGCTTGCTTCAGACACTGCGGACGATCGGCACCGGTCTATATAGTCAGCCAACTTGACCGCCGTCGCGGACCGCTTACGAAGAGAAGGCGCGGCCGCAGCTGCGGACCGCGCGTTCTCCCATTGGTCTACACTCCGAGCACAAGTGCGATCAGGCCTGTGACGATTCCGGTGACGGCGACCAGCACGGCCACGCGCAGCAGCAGAGGCCACGAGACGGCGCGCCCGGCGCCCAGCATCGCGATCGACGGCAGGCTGACGGCCGGGAGCGTGATCATGAGCGCCCCCGCGGAGCCCGCGGAGAGGCCATAGCCCATCAGCGTCTGCAGTACCGGCACCTCGCCGGCCGTCGGGATGACGAACAGCGTCCCCGCGATGGCGAGGCCGAAGAGCAGCAGGATGCTTCCCCCGACCGCCGGCGAGATCGCGGGGAAGAGCCAGGCCCGCGCGAGGCCCAAGAGCGCGACGACGATGACGTACTCCGGAATGAGCCCGATGCCAAGGCGCCAAAGTGCCTGCAGCCAGGCGGCGAACCTGTTCCCCGGCGCCTTCTCCGCGGCGGGTAGAGCGTCGAGCAGGGCGTCCGCCGTTGTGCTGCCGCCCTTTCGGTCTTCCCGGCTGCCCAGCCACGCGGCTCCCATCACCAGCAGGAGCCCCATCACGATGCGCAGGAGCGCCCAGTTCCACCCCAGGACAAAGCCCATGAAGATGATCGTCGCCGGGTTCAGTACCGGGTTGCCGATCCAGTAGGCGAGCGCCGCGCCGTTTGAGACCCTCGCGCGGCGCATCCCAGCGACGAGCGGCGCGGAGCAGCAGGTGCACATCATCGAGGGTACGGCGAGAATGCCCGCGAGGAGGGCACTGCGTGCGCCGGCGGCGCCGAATGCGCGCAAGAGCCAGTCGCGCGGCAAGAGCGCCTGCACGCCGGCGCCCAGAACGAGACCGACGATCAGGGCGACCCAGATGTCGCTGAAGTAGGCGACAAAGTACGACCAGGCCGCGGACAGCGAGGGCGCTGGAGGCTGCGCTGCGGTGCCGCTGATGATCGACGGGCCGAGCGTGTGCGCAGCTGCGGCCGTGAATGCCTTCTGATAGTAGGGGTCCCACTTGGCATAGAAGAGGCCGGCCAGCAGCAGGATGGCGAAGATGATCACCGCGAGCGTTGCGGACCCGCCCTGCGGCCTGCGCGAAGTTTCGAGCAAAGCGGCTCCCCCTTTTGACGGATCCGGAGTTACCATACGAAGGTGGCTACTAATCGGCAATGACCGATGCGGTTTTTGCATGGGTCGTGCGCCTGCCCTCGCCGCCACAAGAGGGGACGTGATACAGCCGATGGACCTAGGAGACGTCGAACTGTTCGTCGAGATCCTCCGGGCCGGCAGCATCTCGGACGCCGCCCGTCGACTGAGCCTCACCCAGCCGACCGCCTCGCGGCGGATCCGCCGGCTGGAGGCGGACCTCGGGCACGAGCTGCTCACGCGCGGAGGTCGCAGCGTCGCCCCGACCCACGCCGGCCTCTCCCTCCTGCAGTTTGCGCAGCAGACGTTAGCGGAGGAGCGGCATCTGCGCGATCGCCTGGGCGAAGCCCGTCCGCTCTCCGGCCACCTTCACATCGCCGCCAGCACGGCGCCCGGCGAGCACCTGGTGCCGGGTCTCCTGGCGGAATTCTCGGACCTCCACCCGGACCTTGAGGCGCAGCTCTACGTGATGGATTCCCAGGCCGTCGAGCGGTGCGTCGAGGGCGGCACGTGCGATGTCGGGTTCGTCGGCCGCCGGCCGGACCAGGGCCTGCTCACCGCCGCGGTGATCGGCCGCGACGAGGTGGTGCTGGCGGTGCGCAGGGGGCACCCCGCATTCGACCGCGCGCAGATCTCGCCAGAGGAACTGCTCCTCCAATCCTTCGTCGAACGCGCGCCCGGATCCGGCACGCGCCGTACGGTCGAGGAGGGGCTGCAAGCGGCTGGCCTCCCCTATGCCAAGCGCCGCATCACGCTCACGGTGAACTCCGCGCAGGGCGTCCTTGCGGCGGTGCGCAGCGGCATGGGCGTCGGGTTCGTGTCCCATTTCGCCCTGCCCGGGCAGGCGGGGCGGGATATCCGCGGGCTGCGGATCGCGGGCATCCCGATCGAGCGTCCGCTCTACATCGTCTGGAACCCCGGATGCAGCCAGGCCGCGGGGGCCTTCGTCGCTTTCGCCCGCGCCCGCGGCAAGGGGCCGGAACGTTGATGGGGGCAGCAGGCGGCCCGCCGCCCGCGGCGCATGTGCTGCCGGACGTGCTCGAGCCCGGCCTCCTGGTCGTGTTCTGCGGCAGCGCGGCCAGCACCGTCTCAGCGCAGCGGCAGGCCTATTACGCGGGTCCCGGCAACCGCTTCTGGCGCACCTTGAAGGAAGTGGGCCTAACAGACCGCGTCCTACGGCCGGAGGAATACCGGGAGCTCCCGCGTTATGGCATCGGTCTCACCGACGTCGCGAAGACGGCGTTCGGCGTGGACGCGCAGATCCCGCGGCATGCCTTTGCGCCGGAACGCGTCGCGAAACAGATCGCGCTCTACCGGCCGCGCATCCTCGCTGCGAACGGCAAGCGCGCTGCAGAGGAACTGCTGGGACGCAAGACCACGTACGGGCTGCAGCAGGAGCGGCTCTCCGGTGCAGCCGTGTTCGTGCTCCCGTCGACGAGCGGACGCGCCGGGCGCTTTTTCGATCTCTCCCCCTGGGAGGATCTCGCCGCCCTCGTGCGGGCGCTGCGCAGCGGATCGTGATCAGTTCTTTGGAGGTGCCTCATGTCGGTAGTCGTGACGGAGTACGATCCTGACTGGCCTGCCCGCTTCGAGGCCGAGGCGGAGGGACTCGCCCGCGTCTTCGGACCCCAAGCGATCGGCATCATGCACATCGGCAGCACATCGGTTCCGGGCCTTGCCGCAAAGCCCGTCATCGACATCATGCCGGTCGTACGCGACATCACGGCGGTCGACTCCCTGAACGCGGCTATGGAGCGCCTCGGCTACGAGGCGATGGGTGAATACGGCATCGCGGGCCGGCGCTACTTTCGCAAGGGCGCGACGGCGCGCCGCTACCATGTGCACGTCTACGAGGCGGGCAGCGCGGAGGCGCTCCGCCACCTTGCCTTTCGCGACTTCCTGCGGGCGCATGGGGATATCGCCAGGCGCTACGGCGCGCTGAAGGCGGAACTCGCCGCGTGCTTCTCTGGCGACATCGAGGCCTATATGGACGGCAAGGACCCCTTCATCAAGAAGACGGAGCGCGATGCCATCGCCTGGTGGGCCCGCGTTCCGGTCATCGTCCTGAGCGGCCCCGTCGGCGCGGGCAAGACCACCGTCGGCGAGGCGCTCTCCGATCTCCTCTCTTGCCAGAGGATCGCCCATGCCTGCGTGGACGTCGACGCCTTGAGCAGCATCTATCCGCGTTCCCCGGGCGACCGCTTCGGGTCTGCCTTCGCGCTCGCCAATCTGCAGGCGCTCTGGCGCAACGCGCGCAGCTGCGGTGCGCGCTGCCTGATCGCCGCGCGCGTCATCGAGGACGAGGGAGAACTGCATGCCCTGCAAGAGGTCGTCCCGGACGCGCACCCCGTGCTCGTGCGGCTGCGCGCACCCCTCACGGTGCTGCAAGAGCGCCTGAGACGACGCGAACGCGGCCCTTCGCTCGCCTGGCACCTCGATCGCGCGGCACAGCTCGCGGACCAGCTGGACCGGTCGGGACCTGCGGATCTCGTCGTCGATGCGGGAGAGACAACTCCCGAGCAGATCGCGCAGGAAATCTGGGAGCGCGCCGGCATCACGGCCTGGCTCACCTGACCAGAGCGACAGAAAGAGCGGGACCGCCCAAAGCGGCGTCCCGCTCCTTAGCCTGGAGGAGCCCTAGGGCTGCTGCGTCCAGGTCGCTCCGCCGTCGCTCGTGCGGTAGAGGCTGCTTGGGCTCATGAGCCAGCCGTGCTGCGCGTCCGGGAACTGCAGCAAGAGGCCGTTGCCGCTCGGCTGCAGAGCGGCGCCCGGGATGGGGTGCGCCGTCCAGGTCTTGCCGCCGTCCGTCGTCTGCATGACCACGGTCTTAGGGTCCTGGCTCGTCGGCGCCTGCTCGACCGCCACCCAGCCGTCCTCGGCGGAGGCGAAGTAGACCGCCTGCCCCCAGTCGCCGCTCGGCAAATGCTGCACGGTCTGCCACGTCTTGCCCCCGTCCGTCGTCTCCTGCAGGATTGCCTTTCCGCTCTGGCTTGCGGAGGTCGTGAGCTCATACGCGGTCGTCGGGGAGACGAACGAGAACTGCTGGGAGCCGCCCGGAACGCTCTGCCGGCTCAGGAGGGTATGCCACGTCCTGCCGCCGTCGCTCGTCGCCTCGAACACCAACATGGGGAAGGACTGCGTCTGCAGGACGCCATGCTGGGCGTCGAAGAACTTGACGTACGGGGCGTACGGGAAGAGGGCGCCCGCGCTTGCGGCAAGCGTCGTGCGGAGTAGCCACGTCCCTCCGCCGTCCGTCGTGCGGTAGATCTTCGCCGAACCTCCGCCCTGCGGGTACTGCACCGCATAACCCTCGGTCGCGCTCACGAAGGAGATCCCGACCGTATTGGACGGAAGGCGGGAGCGCTCGGTCCAGGTCTTGCCGCCGTCGGTCGTCGCGAGGAAGGTCTGGGGGTCCGACGGCGTGCCGATCCCGAACCCGACCCGGCTAGTGGTGAAGTCGACGAGCGTTGACGGTGAGAGGCTCGGCAGCACCTGCGTCCACGTCTTGCCGCCGTCCGTCGTCTTGATGAGGAAACCCTGCTGCGTCCCGGGACTCTCGCCCGCCGCATAGCCCTCGCTCGCAGAGACGATCGATACGCCGTTCAGGCTCCAGGCGCGGTTGACACCGATCGTCGTCCAGGTCTTGCCTCCGTCGCGCGTGATCAGGAGGCCGGACGTATACGGGGCCGCTCCGGCGTTCGTCGGCAGCCAGCCGACCGCAGGCGTCGCGAACGTGACCGGCCCGGGGACAGTGCGCCCCTCGAGAAAGCGCTGGCTCAGGGCGCTGCTGACCGGCTGCTCGAGCGTCCAGGTCTTGCCGCCGTCGGTGGTCTCGTAGAGGTAGCTCGCCCAGCTTAGGGAGTCCTTGACGTAAAACCAGCCGTCCTGCGCGCTTGCGAAGCTGACCGCTTCGGAGTAGGACCAGGGGGTCTGGGGTGCGGTGAAGGCGGTGGACCAGGTCTGCCCGCCGTCCGTCGTCTCGAGCAGCACGGCCGTGCAGCCTGGCACGTTGGATCCCGGCTGCGGAGGCGTGGGACAGGCCTGCCCGGCCACGAATCCGGTCGTCGGGGAGAGGAAGTCCATGTGCGCCGGAGCGACGCCGCTCGGCAGCGTGAGGGCCGTCCAGGTCTTTCCGTCCGCCGTGTAGAGGATCTTGTCTCCGACGTAGGCGTAGCCTTGCGCGCCGAAGAACTGGAACCCGACGCGCAGCGTGACGGTCAGGTTCTGTATCGCCTGCGGCCCGGTCTCGCTGTAGACGACGGTCCAGGTCTGCCCGCCGTTCTGGGTCGAGAGGATCGCAAGCGGCGGAGTCGCCGCTGCGGGGGCAGTGCCGAATTTCTGTGCGAGCACATAGCCGTGCAGCGCATCCGTGAAGTGCAGCGCGATCGCCCTCAAGCCCTGCGGCAGGTCGCGCACCGTCCACGACGTTCCGCCGTTCGTGGTCGAGAGCAAGGCGTTCTGTGAATTGTAGCCGCCGAGCGCAACGGTCGCAAAGCCCTGCTGGCCGGTGAGGAAGTCGACCGCGCTCACGTTGCCGATCGGGATCGCTGGGCCCGTTTTGTTGGTCGTCGTCGCCGGCGGCTTGTTGGGCTCTGTCACATGCTGACCCAGGAAATACGGCGCTGCGATGAGGATCACCGCCAGCGCGGCGGCCGCGCCGAACCACCAGCCAGACCGGCTCCGGCGCCGGCCGCGGCGCGGCCCCCTGGAGATCCGCGATTGCACCTCGCTCCACCCGGTGCCCGTATCCACCGGTCCGATCTCCCGATCGAGCGCCTTGCCGAGGCCCTTCAGGCGTTCCTCCAGGCGGTCGTCCCTAGCGTCCATGCGAAATCCCCTCCTCCAGGGTGAGCAGCGCGCGCAGATGGCCGCGCGCGCGGTGCAGGATGCTTTTCACGGCGCCCGTGCGCCTTTGCAGCACCGTCGCGACTTCCGCGAGCGGCAGGTCGAGGGCGTAGTGCAGGAGCACGGCTTCGCGCTCGGGCTGCGGCAGCTTGCCGATCGCGTCCACTAGGTCGCGGTCGGCGGGCGCGCCGTCCGCAGACGTTGCCCCTACGTCCGCCTGCAGGTCTTCTGGGTGCCGCCGCTGGCGGCGCTGCGCATCGCGCGCGACGTTCAGCGCGACGGTGACGAGCAAAGGGACGGAGAACTGGGCCCGCGGCCCATCCGCATAGCGCAGGTAGCGGATCCAGGCATCCTGCGCGGCGTCCTGGGCCAGGCCCGGATCATGCAATACGCCGTAGGCGAGGCGGAGCACCCTGCGCTCTTCGCGCCGGTAGAACGCCTCGAACTCCTGCTCTTGCTGCGGACTCATATCAGACCTCCTGGCACGCCTGCGCGCATGGGGCGCCAAACAGTAGAACGCTGCAAGTCGCAAAGAGGTTGCAGGACCGTTTTCCAGTATGCGCCTGTCCGCAGCACCGGGTGAATCGCTTATGGTATCGTCGTTAGGAGACGCGTTCAGAATGTCTCCAGGGAGGCGCTCATGGCGGAACGCGAACCTGCAAGCCAGCTGGATCCGCGCGTTGAGCGCGTTCTGTTTGAAGTTTCGCGCCAGGTCGTCGGCAAGCGCGACGCGGCGCTGCGGATTTTGTGCGCCATCGTCGCGGGCGGACACGTGCTGATCGAGGACGTGCCGGGCGTCGGCAAAACGCTGCTCGCGAAGTCCCTCGCGAACGCCTTGGACCTGCGCTTCGCGCGCGTGCAAGCGACGGCGGACCTCCTGCCGTCGGACATTGTCGGCGTGCACGTCTACGATCCCGCGCGCCAGGCGTTCGACTTCCGCCCGGGGCCAGTCTTCGCGGAGATCGTGCTGGTCGATGAGATCAACCGCGCGTCGCCCAGGGCCCAGTCCGCGCTGCTCGAGGCGATGGAGGAGGGCCAGGTGACGGCGGAGGGCCACACCTACCCGCTCTCCGATGCCTTCACGGTGCTCGCGACGCAGAATCCCGCTGAGCACGAAGGCACCTACGCCCTGCCAACCTCTGAACTTGACCGCTTCCTCTTCAAGCTGCACCTCGACTACCCGCAGGCGCGGGAAGAGGAGGATCTCCTGCGCCGCATGTCGTCCGAGATCCGGCCGCAGCCGCTCGCCGCTGCGATCGGCCGTCAGGACGTCCTGACCTTGCGGCGCGAATCGCTCGCGATCCACGTGTCGCAGCCGGTGCTGAGCTACGTGCAGGAGATCGTGCGCGCGACGCGGGTCCACCCCGATGCCGCCCTCGGTGCGAGCCCGCGCGCGGGAGTCGCCCTGTTGCGCTCGGCCAAGGTCTGGGCCAGGCTGCACGGCCGTGGCCACGTCCTGCCGGACGACGTCCGCGCGCTCGCGCACGACGCGCTGGAGCACCGACTACACGTGCGCAGCGGCCGTCCCGGGGCATGCCTCGACGATGTGCTGGCTTCGTTGCCGGTGCCGCGCGACGCCAGGGCATGAAGGCTCCCGCCCTGCTGTCTTCCCTCGTGTCCCTCGTCGCCCTCGCCGTGGCGGCGCTTGCCGCCGGCGGGCGCATTGGCGCCGCGATCGGCGGGATTGCGGCGCTCCTCGTGCTCCTCGCAGCCGCCGCTTACCTCGGATCGGCACCGCTCCGCAGGGCGTCGGCCAGGCGCAGCCTGCCCGAGGCGCCCGTCGAGGCGGGAAGCGATGTGCCGGTCGCGATCTCCGTATTCCTCCCGGCCAGCTGGCCCCTTCTTGTCCTGGCCGTCTCCGACCAGCCCCCACCGGCGCTCGGCTCCGTGCCTCGCCCGCGCCTCCTGAGCGGCATGCGCCGGCGCGTCAACCTCGCATACACGCTGCACAGCGTTCCACGGGGACTGCATCGCTTCTCGGAGATCGCCCTTGAGGCCGGAGATGCCCTGTCGCTCGCTCCGCGCAGGATTGCGCTGCCGTGCCCGGGGCGCATTCTCGCCTACCCGCAGCGCGTCGCGCTGGACGCACCTCCACCGCGGGGCGGGAGCGACCAGGCGGAGCGGCTGCCGCGCGGTACGCGCGACTTCCAGCCAGGTGACGCC